>JBFMDF010000025.1:0-14398 GCA_040753935.1 Bacteroidota bacterium
TAACAAAAACGGAACGCAAACCATCAGTGGTTCAGGTGATTCTACACATTTCTACACGATAACGTTGAATATGGGTACCTCGCGCTCGAACGTTCTTGATGTATTCGCTACCAATTTTACCGTATCGGGATCGAATTTCTTAACCATCACTAACGGCACATTCAATTTGGCAACTGCGGCGACGGTTACACCCTTTACCTCAAGCGTATCAATTCCTTCCAGTGGCGGTATTCGTGTTAACCATGCGTCGGCTGTCTTGAATACCACCGGCGGCAGTGTGACGGTGCAAGGAGAATTTAAAATTCAAAATGGAACGGTCAACATTGGCAGTAACCAAGATGAAAATCTAATTTCCCGGGGCGGTGTGTTTGAATTTAGCGGCGGAACAACAAAAGTACGAGGACGTTTTGAGCCGTATTCACCATTTGATATTACAGACTTCACTATGTCAGGTGGTACGTTGATTGTTGCAGATTCGGGAAGCACATCAACTACTAATGCGCCGTTTACGATGAATGTATCAGGTTCTCGCTTTATCATGAGTGGCGGAACGATTATTGTGAAGAAGGAGGGGGGAACCGGCGCTACAGATCTCGGATTTATCAATACAGGGTACTCCAACTATACAGTAACCGGTGGTACGATTCAAATTGGTCAAACCGGATTGACACCTGCAGGTCAAACGATGAGAATCAACTCGTCGATTCCAATGTACGATCTGACTGTGAACAGCAGTAATGCCACCGCAACATTGATCACCAACAATCTTACAGTATTGAATGATGTATCAATAACGCTTGGGGCATTAAATGCCAACGGACTGGATATGTATGTTGGTCGCCATTGGACGAACAATAGTCAAACATTTACTCCAAGTACAGGTAAAGTAACGTTCAACGGTATCGGCACGCAAACAATTACAAACGCCTCAGGGGAGACGTTCAACAAGTTTGCGGTGAATAAATCATCCGGTACGTTAACGCTTGCAAATTCGGTGACAGTCAACGATTCATTTCAACTGACAGCCGGAACACTTGATGTGGGTACAACAACACTTACATTAAATGGCATTGTTACTGGAGGCGGAACGTTGACGTCGGCAGTAACAGGTACGGTAAGCTACAATAGAAGTACTGCTGGTCAAACAGTTCTTACAGCCAATTATGGGAATCTGACATTTTCTAATTTTACGAAGGTGCTTCCTTCATCAACAGTGGGCATTGCCGGTACGTTTACTCCGGGTAACGCCGCCGGACATACCGTAACAGGAAATACTATTGAGTACAATGGATCCGGTGCGCAAAATATCGCTTCGTTCACATACAATAATTTAACTACGAGTAATAGCGGAATAAAAACAGTTCAAACAGGCGCCGACACTGTTCTTGGTACGTTGACGATTGGTAGCGGAACAACATTAGATGATAATGGAATCGGTGTTCGGGTGTTTGGCAACATTACGCATAATGGTACACATTCAGGAAGTGGCTCGCTCATCCTGAACGGTACTTCTGCACAGGTACTTTCCGGAAGCGGCTCGTACCAAAATCTGACGATCAACAATGCCAGCGGCGTTTCCATCAGCGGTAACAAGACGATTAACGGAACGCTGACATTTACTTCTGGAGTTCTCTCCACCGGAACCGATACTTTGACAATTGCCAGTGGAGGTTCGGTATCGCGTACATCGGGACATGTGTACGGTTGGTTGAAGAAAAATGTCAACACCGGTTCAAATGTTGCCGTAACATTTGAAGTTGGCGATGCATCAAGTGCAAATTATACTCCGGCAACGTTTACCTTTGCTTCCGTTACCGCTGCTGGCGACCTGAAAGCAACAACGGTTAATTCCGATCATCCGAATATCAACACGTCGTACATTGATCCGACAAACAACGTCAATCGGTATTGGAAATTAGAGAATGCCGGAGGTTTTGCATACAACATTGGTAGCGGGTACAATGCGATCTTCACATTCTTGAATCCGGGCGATCTTGATGCTACGGGTTCTGAGACTTCGTTCCGTATGAATGTGCACAACGGTGTTCGATGGGATTCGACCACTGCAGGAACCCGTACCACAACAACCAACGAAGCAACCGGCGTTGATTCCCTTGGTACGTATGTTATTGGTTTGCAAGTAACATCGGGTGCGTATCGTTCAAAACAAACCGGCAACTGGAACAGCATTTCTACATGGGAACGGTTTAATGGTGTATCCTGGGTGAATGCAACTGCTACGCCGACATCAGCCGATGGTTTGATTACGATTAGAACCGGGCATACAGTCTCCGTCACAGCAAATGTGACAATTGATCAAACTATTGTAGAGACGGGTGGAACGTTGAGTATCACTGGAGCGACGGTATTAACGATTGCCAACGGTCCGGGAACAGATTTGACGGTGAACGGAACACTTCAAAGTTCAAGTTCTAATAACATTACGACAACTGGTACAATTGAAGTCGTCAGCGGTGGAAAATATATACACAACAGAAATGGCGGTAACATTCCGATTGCAACGTGGGATGTTAATTCAACGTGTGAAATTACCGGCGTTACAAACACTCTCCCGGGGAACAGGAATCAAACGTTTGGCAATTTTACGTGGAATTGTACAGGTCAAACTGCGGCTTTAGCATTAGCATTACAGCCAGCAACAATTAACGGTACCTTTACAGTAGTATCCACGGGTAGCGGAAGCATTAGATTACTCAATAATCTTACGACTCCAATGACAATTGGCGGTAATTTTGTTGTTCAGGGAGGCAGTGTATTAGGTAAAAATGCTGGTAATAACACTCAACGGATAAATGTTACCGGAGGTTTTACTGTCAGCGGTGGTTCGTTTATTCTGAGTGATGGTGCTGCCGATAATGTTACATTGAATGTCAGCGGTAATGTAACTGTGTCTAATGGTACACTTAATTTTTCATCGGCGGCGGCTACAGACAGTTTACTTGTTAGTGGAGATTTTTCTCATACCGGCGGGACAATAACAGAAACTTCAACAGGTACAGCACGCATCGTGTTTAACGGAAGCAATGTTCAGAACTATACCAGCGGCGGTACAATTGGCGGAAACAACATCAATTTTATTGTGTTAAGCGGATCTACCTTAAATATGGGTACCTCTGTGATGGGCGGTCAAACGTTTACGCTTTCTGCAAATGCAACGTTGATGATCGGTTCGACGGCTGGCATTACCTCAGCCGGTGCAACGGGCAACATTCAAACGGCGGGTACGCGCACATACAGTACCGGCGCGAATTACATTTACAACGGTGCTTCAGCGCAGATAACAGGTAATGGTTTACCGGCAACAGTGAACAAATTGGTGATTAACAATAGCGCAGGTGTTTCATTGACAAGCAGTGTAGCAGTCACTGATTCCGTCACATTGCAAAACGGAACATTTGCTATTGCCTCAAATACACTTACGATTAACAATGTGGCATATCTGATTTCAGGATCGCTTTCCAGCAATGCTGATGGGACGGTGATCTATAATAAATCGTCCAATGGACAGGATGTGTTGCCGCTAAATTACGGAAACTTGACATTTAGTAATTTCAACAAAACGTTGCCGTCTGGTACAATTGGGATTGCAGGAACATTTACTCCCGGTACTGCAACAGGACATACAACAACCAATAGCACAATTGACTACAACGGTAGTTCCGCACAAACTGTTGCCGGATGGAATTACTATAATAACTTGACTATTAGCGGATCGAATTGGAAACAGTTGACAGGAAATGCAACGGTCAATGGAAATCTTTCCGTAGCAAACGGGACACTGAGCGACAGTATCTACACATTGACGGTGAAAGGAAATATTTCAAACTCTTCGGTTATTACCGGCACAAATAATTTCGGGAAAACAGTCTTATCCGGTGGCAGTGCTGCTCATACTCTTAGTGGAACCGGCACGTATTGGGTACTAGAGTTAAATGATAGTTACGGCGCTGTTATATCGAATGATGTAACCATCGATAGTTTGCTTATTCTTACTACCGGAATTGTTACTACCGGGACGAATACGTTGATATGTAATTCTTCGCCAGGGGTTTACCGCCCAGTTGTTGGTGGGCATGTATATGGCAGAATGAGAAAACCGATTGCGGCAAGCGGCGTACCACAAAATTATACTTTTGAAATTGGTGACGCTACCTATTATACGCCGATTGAAATGACATTCCAGTCTGTTTCTGTTGCAGGAACAGTTACAACTTATCAGACTTCGGGCGATCATCCAGTGATCAAATACTCCGGACTAAATCAAAATAAAAGTGTGAACCGGTACTACACTATCAGTGGTAGTGGATTGACATTTACTTCGTACGATGTAACGTTTAATTTTGTAACAAGCGACATCGATGCTGGCGCAAATACGGCATATTTCTTCGTCAAACGGTATTCGTCACCCTCGTGGAATCCTTCGACTGTTAATCTGCGTCAGTCAACAAGCATTCGAACACTGAACATTTCCAGTTTTGGAGACTTTGCTATCGGCGAAGCGTCGGCAGTCTTCTATTGGACGAAAGGCGCTGGTACCTACAATTGGGGAGATGATTATAATTGGAGCACACACAGCGTTCCGACATCAGGTAACACAGTGTATTTTGACGGGAAAGATACTATTGAAGTCAATGTTGCCGCTGTCTGTAAAGATTTGATTCTTCAGAACGATACACTACGTTTGACAATTCTTGCAGGGAAAACATTGACGGTTAATGGAAATCTGATTCAATATAGCGGTGAATTCAGCACACGCGCTGATTTTCCTACTGTTACCGGAAGCGTTACTTTTGCTGGCGGTTTGTTTGGTTATGATTCCACTGGTGGTTCGCAAACAGTAGCGGCGCAGACGTACGCGAACTTGCGACTAAGTGGTGGAGGTAACAAAACTGCCGCTGGTACTGTTACCGTCAACGATAATCTCACAATCGCCAGCGGCGTAACGTTCAACGATGGTGGATTTACAATAACAGTAAAAGACAGTATCACCAACAACGGAACGCACACAGGTACCGGAAAAATTTTACTCGATGGAACAACTCAACACCAGTTAACGGGTGTCGGTTCGTTTACGAACGTACAGTTGAACAATTCAAGCAATGGCGCAACGCTCGACAGTAACCTCACAGTGAACGGAACACTGACACTGACGAATGGCATTATCACCGCTCCCAATGACACGCTCTTCATCAGTTCTACGGGAACAGTTGTGCGCACCAATGGTTACATCAATGGCAATCTGCGGAAGTACTTTGCTCCCGCCTCCGATTCATTAACCTTTGAAATTGGTACTGCGTCAGCATATCTGCCGGTGACGGTGTCGTTCGGGACAATAAGTACGGGTGGAAATCTTACCATCCAAATGGTCTCGTCAGATCATTTTGATATCAACAATTCATCAGTGTATCCCGATTCGAATGTGAATCGCTACTGGGTGCTCAACAATAACGGTATTGCATTCGATACCTACAACATCACTGTCAATTGGTTAAGCAGCGATGTTGATGCTGGTGTAACTGACTTTGCGAGTTTTATCATGGCGGTTCGTTCGAACTCTGGAGTATGGGATGAATTGGCTCCCGGCACTGTTACGTCAACAAGCATGCGGGGAATGAACGGCACCTCTTTTAGTTCATTTACTGTAGGTTTACCGTCATCACAAATTTTTACATCGGTACAGAACGGCAACTGGAGTACTGCTTCTACATGGGATTTGAACAAAGTGCCAAAGCGCCGAGATCACGTAATCATCGTTTCTCCACATGTTGTTACATTGGTTGATGACAGAAAAATTTCTTCTGTAACGCTTCAATCCGGCGGTACATTTGCCGATGGAGGAAATACACTTGATTTGTATGGTAATTTTGTGTTCAGTGGTACGTGGAGC
Source organism: Bacteroidota bacterium (assembly GCA_040753935.1). Taxonomy (GTDB): domain Bacteria; phylum Bacteroidota; class Ignavibacteria; order UBA10030; family UBA8401; genus SpSt-333. Next base: position 5,909 of record JBFMDF010000025.1, read on the forward strand.
GGAAGTGGACAAATTCGCTGGAACAATAATACTGCTGATACGTTGTCCGGCAGTGGTGGTTCTGCCACAGGAACATCAACGTTGCTGGTAAACGGTACAGGGAAAATTATTACGGCAACCAATGCTACGCTATACCGTATTCAAATCGCTGCAGGAAATACGATAACAAACAACGGTTCGATCTCTGCTACGCAACTGATTGGCGGAAACGCTGCCTCTACCTGGGTGAATGGAACTGGTTCATCATTAAGTGTTGCCGATACGCTTTTGAGCACCGGCACGCTGACAGCGACGGCATCATCCAACACTGTCAATTACAATGGTAGCGGCGCCCAAACGATTAAGGCGACAAATTATTATCATCTGTCCACAGCAACCGGTGGAACAAAAACATTCAGTGGTGATATTGTGGTAGCAGGGAATATGACAATTGGTGCTTCAACAACGGTCATTGCAGGCGCTACCACCGATACTGTGTATGGGAATTGGAATAATTTCGGTACATTTACAGCAGGGACTTCTACAATTGTCTTCGCAGGAACGTCAAATTCTACCATCGACGGTTCTACCACCTTTAATGATTTGGTGATGAACAAGAATTCATCGTCAACAACAATAATCCTGAACAGCAACATACAAACCGCCAACGCGATAATGACAAGCGGAAAAATGTTGACCGGCGCAAACTCTATCACTATTACATCGTCACGAACTGGCAATGGTATTATCATTGGTACTATTACGCGAACACATACCTTTAATGCAGGCACGGCGTACTCCTTTGAGGGACCAAACAACACGATAACGTTCGACGCAGGAGGTACATTACCGACTTCAATCACTGTGTTTGTCGATACAACCTCACCGGGCACAAATACGTACATGGAACCAATTAATCGATATTATACAATCTCGCAAACCGGTGGTTCGGGATTTAGCTACACGCTTCGCTTACATTATGAAGATGCAGAAGTTGTTTCACCTAATTTTAAATCTTCGTTAAAACTATGGGAACGTACTTCTACAAGTCCGGATGTGTGGGATCGTCACGGCGCCTCAGCTATTGATACGGTTGCGTTCTGGGTAGAGAAGTCCGGAATGACCGTAGTTGGTACATTTAGTTTATCCAGCAGAACTGTACCAAATATTACATTGACACTGTCGTCGAATGTAACGAATCCTGTACCGGGAGATACAGTAACCTACACGATTCTTTATTCAAATGTTGGAGATGGTAATGCAACAAATACCATCGTATCGGCAAGTTCGCCACTGCATACTACATACGTACCAAACAGTGTAGTAGTGAATTCTGTTGCCAAGACTGACGCAGCTGACAGCGATGGTGTAACAGTTTCAATGGGTAATATCACCGTCAATCTTGGAACCATCGTTGGCACATTAGCTCCGGGTGCCAGTGGTTCAATAACGTACAAAGTAATTCTTAACTAATAACATTCTATTTACTACGGGAGACGTGATGAAAACTTCAACATATTTTATTGTCATAGTAGCTGTATGCACGTTATTTGCATTTGGACAGAAGAAATCAGCACAACGGCAAGTGCAAAAACCACAACCTCAGCAACAACAATCGGTGTTGTCTATTTCATCAACACAATTTGATCTTACGTATTCTCCACAAACGTTTTTAGAGGGGAAAACAACCACTGGCGCAAAAGAACGATTTGGTTTGATATTGAAAAATACGTTAGGGAAAAATACGTTTGCTGAAATTATCGATGCCAGTGGTAAAGTCGTTGGCTCACTGACAGTGAATGACTATCTTACCGGCAGTGCAAAGGTAAAACTGGTATCAAGTAAGATTTCTTCCGATGGTAGAATTTCTGAAACCATCCATGAAATTACATCGTCTCTTGGCACGTTAAAATTATTCACGAAGGGTTTGCGCACTGGTGATAAAGCATCAACTGCCGGAGGTGAGACGATTATTCTCACATTTGCACTTTCTGCTCCTTCTGAACAAATGTTCGGGCTTCGTCTTTTGTTACCTGTGGAAGGAACAGCAGAGGTAAAAGAAAATGGTGTCATTCTTTCAGGTAAAACTTCGTCATCTGTTATCGCAGTATCTGTACTACCCGGTACAGAAAAAATTGAACTTCAGAAAAACACTCTCAGTATCAAGAGTGGATCAACACAAATCAAAGAATCGACACCCGTTTTGTGGCTGGTTGCCAGTGTTGTTACCAACGCCTCTGTAACAGCGGCTAAAACTGCTGCAGGGACTCATTTGGTTAATACATCGTCGGCGGCGCAAGATCCGAACTTAGTTATCGTGAATTCAGTCAGTAAAAATGATGCTCAACCCGGGGATACCGTCACATATCAGTTAACGTGCAAAAACATCGGACGCGGAGAGGCAACAAATATACAACTGACAAGTCCAATTCCTGCAGGTACTGTGTATCTCGAGGGAAGCGCAACGACAGAGGGTACTGACCTTGTATTGGAACGGGAGAATGCCCCGGCGCCACAAGCCAGTCCGGTAAAAGGTATAAAATGGACATTAAAAGATGCGTTAAAATCAGGCCAAGAATTTACTGTACAGTTTAAAGTTACCATTCGGTAACGACATTAATGTTTTAATTTCCATAGGGGACAAACAATGAAAATGAAAAAATATAACGTCGTATTGAGAATAGCAGTTCTGCTGTTTGCTGTTGCCGAACTGTTCCAAATTGCCTATGCAGTAGGTACGCCGGCGGGAACTGTTATTCAATCTCGCTCACGTGTAATTTACACGACAGCCGGTGGAACTGTTACTGATACAATCTACTCCAACTATGTCAGTTTCACAGTTGCCCAGGTAGGAGCAGTGAATATCACCCCATCTACTCAATCCTCCACTACTTCGGGTGATAGTCTCTTTGCGGAATATCCGTTAACAGTGACAAACTCTGGAAATGGTACAGATTACTTCCTTTTGTCATATTCATCATCGAAAGGGTGGAGTGTGTTGTTTTATTTTGATACAAACGGAGATGGTATCTTGCAATCAGGAGAATTGTCCGGTGGCTCCATCAGTCAATCAGCTTCTATTGCTGCTGATGCAACCTATAAGATCATAGCACGTGTCTTTGTTCCACGTGGTGGCTCGTTGAACGGACAAACAGATACTACTGTAATTACAGCAAAGTCGAACTACGATACAACAAAAACAAATACCGCCCAAGTACGAACAACGGTGAATACAGTAAATTTTGCCAACATTGGAACGGCATTGACTGTAACTCCAACCAATCCCACGCCTGGACAAAATGTAACGTATTCAATGACCATTACTAATACAGGAAGTGTTCCTGCAACCGGTGTTTCGTTTACCGATTTAATCAATACCTCACTGTTCAGTTTTGTCTCCGGAACAACAACGCAAGGAACATTCAATGGTTCAACTGTTCCGGCAACGTGGACGGTTGGTACGATAAATCCTGGCGGAAGCGTAACAGTAACAATTATTTTGCAAGTACTTCCTTCGTTGCCCAATGGAACAGTACTGACGAATCAAATTAATGTCCACTACACTGTCGGCGGCAATACCTTTACCGTTACAAGCAACAACCCGTACGCGGCTGTTGGCGTGGTAAGAAATGTCCAGATTTCGCCGACAACACTATCGGCATCAAAGGAAGTGGATGATACGCTTGCCTACGCATTAACTGTAAAAAATACAGGTAATGCAAAGGATATTCTTGAGATGTCGTATAGTTCGTCTAAATCGTTTACGTGGACGCTCTTCAAGGATGTCAATGCAAACGGATTGTTAGATGGAGGCGACACACAATTAACGGATTCTCCCGGTTCTACTACCGGTGTTGATGTAGATTCAGTAGCGGCGACAGACAGTGTGAAGATTCTTGCGCGATTGATTGTTCCGGCTATTACAACGGATGAAGATCAAGACATTACAACGTTTACCGTTACTTCGGGATCAGATAACTCAAAATTTCAAAGCGCCATTGCAACAACAACATTTGGTATCCCTGTCATTAGTCTTGTTCGCACGGTTACGCCATCAGGAAACCAACCGCCAGGACAAGAGATGACGTTTCAGGTAACGTATCAGAATAATGGACATGGAAAGGCGTACAACTTTTCCATCACGGAAACCGAACCTGACAGCATGTCGTACGTTGCCAATTCAGTGACGATTGATAATGTTGCCAAAACTGATGCGGCTGATAGTGATGAAGTAACGGTAACGACTGTCGGCGGTAAAAAAGTAATAACGATAACACTCGGAATATTGAATGCTCAATCAGCACAGGGTGTTATACGCTACCGCGCAACCATTAACTAACTTTTCGATCTGCGTGATCGAAGAACTATGAATAGAATAAAAAATACATATCGCCATCTGTTGTTTGTGACAGTGCTGTGCTCTGTTGGCTTTGTTGATCATCTTTTGGCAGCAGGTACGCCGGCCGGTACGGTTATTCAAAGCCGGTCACGGGCAATTTACTCAACTGCCTCCGGTGCCAAAGTTGATACAGTATATTCAGGAATTGTTTCTATCACTGTGAAACAGGTGGGAGCGTTCAACGTATCGCCTTCCACCAATGGCATTGTGACAAACAGCGATAGCACTGTGGTTGACTTTCCTATAACCGTTACTAATTCCGGAAACGGGGCAGACCTTGCACGCCTCTCCGCAGTTTCGTCTCGTGGGTGGATTACGCAAATGTATTTTGATGCGAATGGCGATGGACAACTGCAAGCAAGTGAAGTGAATGCAGGAACAATAACACAAACAACTTCTCTTGCTGCAGATGTTCCATTCAAAATTGTACTTCGTGTTCATATTCCGCGTGGAGAGAACTTAGATCAGCAACAGGATACTACTGTAGTACTTGCGACTTCAAATTTCGATTCGACTCGAATAGTTGAAGGCAGATATCTTACCACTGTCCGAACTCCCAGGTTGTTCGCAAATGTTGGGCTATCGGTTAGTAATCTTACTCCATCGCCCGGTTCACAGATAACATACACGTACACCTATACAAACAACGGATCGGTACCGGCAAACGGGCTGACTATTACTAACCTCATTCCCGGTACGCTGACATTCATGTCGGGAACAACAAGTCAAGGAACATTCAATGCGGCGGGGAATCCTGTTGTGTGGACAATCGGAACTATTGCGCCGGGTGCAAGTTTAACAATAACACTGACTGTACGTGTGAATGCAAATGTTCTTCCGGGTACTGTTATTGCGAATCCGTTCACAGTACGGTACACCGTTGGTTCAAATAATTACATCATAAGTACTAATCCTGCTGAAATTACTGTTGGTGGAGTATTACAGCCAGGGGTTGAAATAACCGCCATGTGGAATACATTAACAAAAGAAGCAAGTGATACTGCTGTGTATCGATTTAAAGTACGCAACAGCGGTACGGTAAAAGATGTCATTGAAATTGAAACTACATCCACTCAAAATTTTCCATGGACTGTGTTTAGAGATGGAAACAACAACGGACAACTCGATGGAACTGATCCACAGTTAACAAACTCAAACGGCCTGAAGGGAATTGATGTCGACTCAGTAGCGGCTGGTGATAGCGTACGATTGTTTGCTCGTGCAATTGTACCACGAAAAAGGAATCAAGTTCGCGATTCATTGATAGTAACAGGTAGTGCTGCATCTGATCAAAACATTAAAAGTAGCGCCGTTGTCACAACTACAGTTAATGCGCCTGACGTTACTATTTCGTTAAACGTATTTCCTGTTGGCGATTTGCCTGCCGGTTCGGTTGTCACCTATACCATTTCGTATGAAAATAAAGGTTCAGCATCAGTGAACAATTTCAGCATTATTGACCAAACACCGATTGCGACACAGTACATTCCCAATAGCGTGAAAGTGAATGGAGCCGGAGTGGCAGATAATACCGGACCTTTATCAATTATTGATCAGGGAGAGACAAAAATTATCAGCGTGGCTCTCGGAACACTCAACGCTACTCAAAAAGGTACTGTTGAATTTAAGGTGAAAATCAAATGATGCAGACTATTCAGACACGGTTGAGTTTACTGTATCACACATTGATGCGTGTGTTTGCGCTGACATCTATCTGCGTTGTTTTCAGTATTGCACAAACTGCACCGAACACTGAAGTAATCAATCAGGCAAAAGCGGTTTACCAATACAAATCGTTTCCGCAGGATACTATTGTTTCAGCTCCGATTATCTTTCATGTACTTGAATCGCCGAATTTTGAATTGAGCTTTGGAGCAAGAGATACTGTAGTATTTGGGAAAGAGACCCTGCAGGTACGTTTAGTGTATCGCAATGTCGGCAACAAGGCGGCAGATTCTGCAGTGATTGAAGGAGTACTCCCACCGGCCGGTTTACGTTTTGTTCCCGGTTCTACCGGCGGAACTATCAGCGGAAACTCTGTAACATGGGTTGTACGCAATGTAGCGGCAGGAAAATCAGATTCGGTCAGTGTAAAGATGGTGGTGGATAGTACATTACCTGCGTTCACTCAACTACAGGTTGACGCTTCCATCAGTTGGCAGTCATCGATTGTTTCTATTTCAAAAACATTTGTGGTCAATAGTTTTTCACGGCTGGAAATTTCGAACACACCGTTGTCTCAAGTTGTAGGGTCTGGACGAACAATGAATTATCGGATTGTGGTGAAGAATACCGGCAACATTCAATCGACTAATACTAAGTTAGTTGATACGATTTCAGCACTTGGTAGGTATTTTTCAGCAAGCATGCCGCCCGACAGCGTGAAAAACAGTCAACGGTTAGTCATATGGAATTTAGGAACAATAGCTGCATTTTCGGAAAAAGAAGTGATAGTGACGGTTGTAACGCCGCCGAATCTTAGTTTTGCATCCCTTTCTAACAGCGCATTTACGTATTCAACCAATGTTCCGAATGGTGTGTCTGCATCGGTTACCAATCAGATTGTTCCCTTACCGCCGAGATTTATTTCTATCACTACTACGCCGCAGTATATTTTTGGTCAACTACTGAAAGACAGTACCCGGATTGATGTAGTCTTAAAAGATTCGATTCAACAAGTATTGCCTGATGGTGTACCGGTTCAACTTACCGCGACGTTGGGAACATTTTTCAACAACACTCAAACAATTACAACAACGCTGAACAATGGCGTTGCTTCTGCGTGGCTCCGTTCGACAAATGTTGCCAATGAGATTCAGCGTGTAAAAGTAACTGCAGTAGGTGGGGTAGCACTTTCGGGTACAATTCAAGACACAGTGAATGTCTTTATGTATCCCGGCGCTGTTACCGGTATTGTGGTAAGTGGAATCAATCGAATTCCATATAAAGGCGCGATTGCGCGGGTATTCAATTCGGCAAATGTTGTTGTCGGTGCTGATACAACAAAAGAGAACGGAAGATTTTTTGTTCCTCTCAATAAAGACATTATGACGTATCGCCTGCAAATTTACGTCATTGATAAATTTGGCGATACAGTGAGCACTAGCACCACCATCGATCCTTCAAGTTTCCCGATGCCTCCGATTGAAATTCCGAACACCATTGCCGGACGCATTCTGTATCGCATTTCAGGATTACCGGTACCTGCAGAAGGCGTGACGGTCTTTTTAGATTCGTTATCAGGAACAGGTCTAAATGTTAGACGGCCTGCCGGTGTACAGTTACCGTCGGGTGTATACTATCGCATCCAAGAACAAAAGACTGATCGGTTTGGCAGATTTAAGTTTGAAAACTTAAAGCCGGCACGGTATATACTTTCACTGGACAGTACTCAATTTCCAAGTTTCCGCGGGTATAATTTTGTGTCTGATACCGTTGCTGGTACATTTACGATTGATGTCAGTATTGAAATTGAGCAAGACTCATCTGTTGCAATAGTAATGAAAACCGCCAACGAAGTATATGCGGGTGATACTCTGCGATACGCCGTTTCTGTTGCCAATGCAGGGAATGTTTCGCATTACAATGTTGCCTTGATTGATACGTTGCCGCCATTTACTACTCTGCGTACCATTCAAAAGGGAAACTTTACCTCAGTCTCGTTTGATACGACCAGTCGCGTCGTTCGATGGATGCGAGATTCATTGACAAGTTTTGAAAAAGATTCGGTTCAGTTGACAGTGCAGCTCTCACGCAATATTCCCGACAGTACGCTGATTCGCAATGCGGTATGGTATTCATCCAACTTCGGCATGGCGCTGAATAGTATCACTACAACACGTGTTCGTTCGACAGCACTCACAACTGTTGGCACTTTCTTTGCGAAAGATTCGGTCATTACTTCACTTGTTGCGGGAGATAGTTTGTTCTTAAAAATTTGGTACAGCAACACAGGAACCGATAGTCTGCGAAACGTTGTCATCGTCGACACACTGCGGTCAGCAGGGTATAGCATCCTTTCGGTTATTCCTCAAAATGATTCTGTACGAGTTACTGATAGTATTATTACTATTCTTCCAAGAAAAGTTGGCGTCATTCCGCCCGGACATAGT
>JBFMDF010000026.1:0-14343 GCA_040753935.1 Bacteroidota bacterium
CCTTCTGCGCCAGAGTCCGCCTGAGGCGGACAAGTTAAAGCAATCGGATGGCTGATATTGCTTTATTTTACCAAAAGCATCTTCTTTACGGAAGTAAATTCGCCTGCAGTAATTTTGTAAATATAGACTCCGCTTGCAACAGAAAATCCTGCATCACTTTTTCCATGCCAGACAACGGAATGAGTTCCTGCATCTTTGACTTCATGTACAAGTGTAGCCACGCGTTGTCCGAGAATGTTGTAAATGGAGAGATTGACGTTTGATTGCTGCGGCAGAGAATACCGGATGGTCGTTGCCGGATTGAACGGGTTGGGATAGTTTTGATCGAGCAAAAACTTCGATGGAATAACAGCAGTATTCTTCACCGATGCAAGAACTGTCGGATTAAATACAAACAAGTCTTGCGAGGAAAAAGGATGTGAGTATGTTAGATTTGTTGTTACCTCGTTTGATAACATTTCTATGGTCGAAAGTGGATAGATCGTGAGCGTATAGTAGTATGGCAGTATCGAACCGTCTCGCATTGCCGCGTGAAGATTGAACCCACCTGAAAGTGAATCGCTGAATTGAGTTCCATCATCTTTATATGATTGTTCCATTACATACAATCCGTACGTATCGTTATAAAAATTCAGCCACGAACTTGTATCTCTTCTGACAATTGCCAACGTAAGTTTTCGCGGCGGGTACGTGTCTGTGTCGTAAACGGCGAAGGGAACGTGATGATACCCAATGTACGATGATGTTTTGGCAAAGTACGATGATTTGTAGTATAAGAATGCTTTTTGTGTTCGTTCGGTATTTGTGGTATCAAATAAAGGTCGTTCATCAACATCGAAGATGCCGTTGTTGTTAGTATCAATAAATCCGTACTTCTTCGCAAACTTTACCGTTATGTTCGGCAAGTTTCCAAAATGGATAGAAGATTTTGTATTGAAGATGTCAAACGCAGCAGAAAAAGTAAACCACCGTACGGAGTCAGGTATGTGGCGATAGGACACAGACGGACTAAATACAACTTTTTTTGGAATAATCTTAAATCCGTCAATTGTCGGCGCCGCATGGAGTTTTTCGATTGTTGTGTCAATAAGGTACGTTTTCGATAACAACATTCCGGTTGTTGAATCCTTTATCAGCACAAAAGGACTGGCAAATGCTGGAAAACGAAGCGAGTCAATGGCGCTAATAGTATAGAGGTGATTTTTCACGCTGGAGGTATCACTGATAAACACGTCAATATCAAAAATTCCTTTTCCACGTACCCGGTAAGGTTGAGCTTTACGTGCAGTAGATACTGGTATCTCATACTTTAATTGCCATTTGTTTCCGCTGTTATCTTCAAGCGAGAAAGATACCGGATAGATATTTTCTTTATACTCGTGCGGAATTGAGACGCTGAAGAAAGGATTTTCATTTGTGGTGGCTGTACTATTCGCAGGCAGTTGGGAAAGTAAACATGTTCCTGTTACAGATGGCGATAACGGTTGTATGAAAATATCGTGCAACATGAAAGGATTGGGATTGCGGATTTTTAGTGCGAACCGAACATTCTCACCTCGTTCAGCAATTTTATTGTTATTCAGATGGTCTGAAAGAATTGAAACTCCATTTTCGGCGATACGAACGAATTGATATCGTGTCCAACTCTTCCATTCTTGAACAAAACCGTTGGAGTCGGTAGCCTCAAGAACGATCTGATAAGGGAGTGGAGTTGGTGGTAGTGTGAACGATGCAAAAAATATCTTATCGTTTGCCAGCGAATCTCCTTCCATTCCGTCATCCCGCATCTGCTTCACGGCGGCAATACTGTCTGAAAACGAAAGTTTCACTTTGGCAATAATTGATGTTGCTCCAACATTTCTTCCGTCGGCTGTAACGGTTATCGTTCCGGTTGAATCTCCCGGTGTGAAATCCGTCTTCGAGATGATCGGATTTTGGAATTGATGTTTTGCAGCGTATCGCGCATAATCAACGGCGTTTCGCAATTCGATAATGCTTTGTAAACGATTTACACCTTGTGCAATAACAAATGCTCCTATCACCTCCTGCGTGTCATTCTTTGTTAAGGTAAATGGCCCGGAAGAAAGCAATGTCCGTATATCCTGCATGCCTATCGTTGCGGAATGATTCCATCCTGTACCTGTGACCGGATCGCCGGCAAAAACAAATGGCGTTGGTTGGTTCGACAGCGGATCTACGATGGTGTTTCCGTTTATCACTAATCCTTTAAGAGCATTGTGTACTTGCTGTGCAAACAAAGTGTTGCCTAACCAAGGTTCACTCCACCCGAGACCACCACCACCACCTAAAAAGACAACGTGAGATGTACTTCGTAACCTTCCGACAGATGATGCGTTTTGTGGTCCCTGAATCAATACGAATCCACAAGCCGGTGGGCGAATGCCATACCCCGATGAAGTAGCATCAAGACTATCTCCATTGTAAACAAATGTCAGGTCACGCGAGGTATCACATCCTGCCATATCATCATTTGCGTCCCCCAAATCAATATCAGACCATAAGCCGAGGTACACACTGTCGTAGTCCGCATCGCTTTTATTGATAATCTTCCATTTAATAAACATAACATCACCAAGTGCACCTTCATCGTTGAAACCGAAGTATGTGGTCTGAACCTCAATTCCTAAAGGACGTGTGACACCGTAGCGCTGAGTTGATAATGATACATCATTAAACACACACCATAATGTTTGATCGCCTAATAGTTTCGGTGAATCAATGCCGGCGTCCCACACACCGTTGTTGTTCTTATCAATAAAGGGAGCGCCAAGGTCGCCGGGCCATTCTGCATAATCAACGTTAGTGGTGGCGTTATCTCCGCGATTGATTTTGTAGACTCGATACTTAGGATCATTTGGATTTGCAGCGGCTGTTGAGTCATTGGTTGTGGTGTTGAATGTCGTAAGAATTGGTCCAGGTTGGTATTCGGTAGCATACGCCATCACAGCAGTCCGCAATGTATTCGTTGGTCGGTGCTTACCCGCTAACCACATCCCGGCACTAAAGACAGCCATCTTACCGCTTCCCTTTGGCCATTCAAGGCCGGGACTTTTTTTCTCAAGATAGTCGGCGTATGGTCCTGCATTGTTAATTGCGGCGTCAATACGGTTGACATCAAAATGTTTCCATCGGTACAGCATCGCTTGGTTGTCTTTAGGAAATACACCTCTGCTTTTATCTGACGCAAACAGTGCGGAGGCGAGACAGCAATAAGAAAGCACTAATAGTGTTTTCATAATAAGACCTCATTTCAATAAGAGCATCTTTTTTGTTATGCGTGAACCTTCGGAAGAGAACCTGCAGATATACACACCGCTAGTAAGAAGGGTTCCGTTATCATCTCGTCCGTTCCAATCAATTTCGTATGTTCCTGCACTGTGTATATCGCTTAGCAATGTCCGCACACGCTGTCCTAAAATATTGTAGATGATAATTGATGCATGCGATTGCTTTGGTATGCTGTAACGAATTGTGGTGACAGAATTAAACGGATTGGGGTAGTTTTGATGTACTACATATGTTGTTGGTGGAATAAGGTCCTCTATTTTATTTTCGGTGGGTCTGAAAATAAAAACATCGCGGGATGAAATACCCGGAAGATAAGAGATAACAAAATCGCCGTACTCTTTCAGCGGTTCTTGGGTAGTTTGTAATCTGAAATAATAATAGTAAGGCAATGTTCCAGAGGGATTGAATTGAGGAAGCAAATTAATGCCTCCTTTTGTAGAGTCGTAGAGTACGCCGTCTGCGTTGTAGGCATTGGCCATAATGTAGATATTATCACTATTCATTCTCCATTGTAAGGCAGATGACGGATCACTTGTTCTATGTAGCACTACAGTAAGTTTTTTTAATGAATCTGTGCTTGCATCATAGACAGCAAAAGGTACATCAATAAAGCCGAGAAACTTATTTGTTCCGGAATACAAATATGCTTTTTGGGTTCTATCCTCTCGTTCGGTATGAAAGGTATAAGGTTCGTCTGCATCAAAACGTCCGTTTGAGTTCCAATCATTGAAAGAGGCAATGGCGGAGAATTTTATAATTAAGTTTGGCACATCTGCATAATGGACGGGTGATCTTGGCTTATTGTAATAGATAGATGAGGCGATCAAGGGGATAGAGAACCATTTCATGGAATCTGAAGGCAAATACGTTTGTGAAATGGTTGGTAGATAATTCAACGTTACTATGTTTAGTTTAAAGCCCTCAGTTTGCGGTATTAAATGATTGATCTGTTGCTCTGTGGTAAATAAACCAATTGGCATGGCTGGTAATAATTCAACATTGGCGGTTGAATCCCGTAGTTGAATACCATAGGGAGCGTTGTTTGTATCGACACCTTTTAGGAGATAGACATGATTTTTTACTGCATGTTTATCGGTGATAACAACTTCTGCACTGAGAGAAGAACGTCCAGAAATTTTTTTCGGTACAGTAACTCGTTTGGTATACACATCAACGGTAAAAGTGAGGGAGTCAATCCATTTGTTCTGTAGAGAATCGGTTATTAACACATAATCTTTGTAAGACGTACCGGCAAATTCCCTCGGAAGGGAAAAGGTAAGATAAGTTGTTTCATCCGATGGATCATAGTTGCGTTTAGTGGTACTGCCACCCTCTACGGTATTTAAATGGATGTGTGGAAGATAAGGACTATTCACCGTTGAGATTGTAACATTTTGGAACCGAAAGTTGTGTGGATTAACAATTTCTACGCCGTACCGAATATTTTCACCTGGTTGCACTTTTCCATCTTTATTTCCATCGTCTGAATAAATAGCAGGTTGTTTTATTGAAAGATTTGACAGCGTAACATTTGCCGCGAGTTGCTGCCATCGGGTTATAGTATTATTGCTGTGGGTGATATCTGCATGAATTCGAATAGGTGTTGGTGAAACCGGAAGTTTGATTGTGCGTGTAAAAATTCCATCCCCCGATTGTGCGTCCCCCGCCATACCATCATCAAATAGCGGCACTGTTGCTATGACGGTATTATCTTGTTCTGAAATAATCTGAAGAGCCACTCCTTTTGCATCGCCCGAATTACAATTGAGTGAGAAAGTCGATATCACGGAGTCAGCGGTAAATTCTTTCTGTATGTTTAGCGTTGGAAAGGAAAAATTATTTTCAAAAGCGTTCCGAACGAAAGAAACACTTTCACGCAATTTTTTCAGACTTTCAAGCCGGTCGTTTCCCTGTGCAATTACGAATGCGGCATTTACTTCTTGTGTGTCTCCCGGTGCTAAGGTAGTTGGACCTAATGATAGCAATGAGCGAACATCACCCCACGTAAATCCTGCATTAAGTCGTGTCCACCCTGTGTTTGTGATGGGGTCGCCGGTAAAGGCAAACCTATCCGGCTGATTTGTGAATGGGTTGATGTTTGGTACACCGGTTGTTTTAGTAAGTCCACGCAGATAATTGAAGACATTGTGTGGGAAAATAGGAGAACCTTGACTGACGTCGCCATAAGGTTCCTGGCTTTTGATGTAGATAGGATAGGCATATGGTACAATACTTGGTTTGCCACCAAGAAAAGTTGTTCCGCAGGCAGGTGGTTGTCTTCCATAACCCGATGCTCCTGCATCATCATTGTCTGCATTGAAAACATAGGCTAAACTTAACGTAGTATCGTAACCATCAAGGTCGTCATTAGCATCTCCTAAATCAAAATCTGAGAACAATCCTATAAATGTACTGTCGTAGTAAGCATCGCTCTTATTAATAATTTTCCATTGAATGAACATTGTGTTTTGCAGGGGACCGGAAGTATTGAACCCATAATACGTCGTTTGCACTTCAATTCCCATGGGAGGCGTTGTTCCCATTTTTCGGTGAAGAGCAGTGTCGAGATCGTTGTACACACACCACAACGTTTGATCGCCTCGTAATAACGGTGTATCGGTTCCGTTGTCCCATTTGCCGTTACCGTTGACATCATTAAATGGTGCGCCCAGGTCGCCGGGCCACTGTGCATAATCGGGATTAGTTGCCGCATTATCATTCTTATTTATCTTGTATATGCGATAACGATTGTCTAATGAGTTAGAAGCAACGGAGAGGTCATTTGATGCGGTATTGAATATTCCGTTAATTACTCCCGGCTGAAATTCAGAACGATAAACTTGTGTTGCAGTGCGCAATACCCCTGTCGGTCGGTGTTTTCCTATAACCCAAATTCCAGATGTATGTACTGCCGTTTTGTAAGTTCCTTTGGGCCAGAAGAGTCCTGAAGTGTTCGTCCTTAAATAATCCGCATACGGTCCTGCGCTATTAATAGTGCAATAGATATTGTTAACATCGAAAAACTTCCACTCCCAAAGCGTTGATTTAGAGAAGGGGCTATTTTGATATGCGCTTGGTAGTTCAGCAGCCTGAAGAATGAGAGAGAAGAAGAATAAAAAGAGTAACTGTTTCATGGTGCTGATCCACGATGGTATGCTTTCGTAAATTAAACAACCGTTTACTTTGTTTCAAGCGCTTCCAACAGTATCTCCGCCACATCTTTGACCTGTACTTTTTCCGCCGCTTCTTTAGCTTTCACGCCATCGTTCATCATAGTCATACAGAAGGGACAGGCAGAGGCAATGGTGGATGCGTTTGTGGAGAGGGCTTCTTCTGTTCTTTCGATGTTAATTCTTTTACCGATCCGTTCTTCCATCCACATTCTGCCGCCGCCGGCGCCGCAACAGAGTCCTTTATCTTTTGAGCGAGGCATTTCTACCAACTGAGCGCCTGTTGCCTGCAGTGTTGCACGGGGGGTATCAATTACATCATTGTAGCGGGCAAGGTAGCATGAATCGTGATAGGTTATTGTTGCAGAGGATTTTTTCTTCTCCTTGAGGTTAATTTTTCCTTCTTCTACAAGTTGATTCAGAAACTCAGTGTGGTGAACAACTTCAAAGTTCCCCCCGAACTGCGGATACTCTTTCTTTAACGAATGGAAACAGTGTGGGCAGGTGGTAACAATTTTTTTAATGTTATACCGATTCAGTGTTTCAATGTTGTCCATCATCAATGTTTGTGCGAGATACTCATTCCCCATTCGTCGCGCGGCGTCGCCATTGCATTTTTCCTCAGTTCCGAGAATGGCGAATTTCACGCCGGCATGTTGCAGTAGTTTTGAGAATGCAATAGAGACTTTTTTGTATCGCGCATCGTACGCACCGGCACAGCCGACCCAAAACAGCACATCAATGTCTTTTGCACTGCCGATTTCTGCCATTTGCGGAATCGCTAATCCTTCTGCCCAGGCTGCGCGGGTGGAATGTGAAAATCCCCACGGAGTGAAATTTCGTTCAAGGTTATCGAAGACAGTTTTCACTTCGGAAGGAAAGCGCGATTCGTTGAGCACTAAGGCGCGACGCATATCGACGATTTCAGCTACGTGCTCAATCATGACCGGACATTCGTTGACGCACGCCATACACGTGGTGCACGACCAGAGTTCATCTTCTGAAATGTATTTATCGAGGAGTGTGTTGTTAGCTATTTCTTGATTTGCTTCCAACTGACCAGCAATCATTACCGGAGATTTTTCTACCGTGCGTCGGCGTGCCTGCACGCCGAAGTGTTGCAATCGGAATGTTTCGGCACGCAGGCGTGTATCAACAATTATTTTTCGGGGAGAAAGGGGTTTGCCGGTAAGATTTGCGGGGCAGACGGAATCACAGCGTCCGCACTCTGTACACGTGTAGCCGTCAAGCAACTGTTTCCATGTCAGATCCTCAATATCAACCGCGCCGAATTTCGTCAGTGTTTCGTCCTGCAGGTTAATCGGTTTCAACGCTCCTTTCGGTGTGAGCGAGGCGAAAAATACATTTGGCACCGACGTGAGCACGTGCAGATGTTTTGAGTACGGAAGGTAATTTAAGAACGCAAGCACAAGTCCAATGTGCATCCACCAGAAGAATTTTTCTGCGATGTATGTCGCTTGTTCGTAGCTGAAGAAGGAAGACACTATCGACGAAATGGGGTAGTGTACGCCTGCTTCATACATTCCCAAACTAATACGCGTTGCATTTTGAAGCAGCGTCGCGGTAACAATCAAAAAAATCCAGGAAAGAATCAGTGCGGCATCTTTCCTTCCATGTTCATCAACTTGCAGGCGTTTTATTTTTGTTACAAATCTTCGCCACAGTGAAGCGGCAACCGCCGCCATAACGAGCACACAAAAAATTTCTTGCGAGAAGGTAATAGCCTTGTACATACCGCCGAGGAACGAAAACGAAAAATGTCCGATTAGTCCTTCGATAATTGTTTCCAGAACGAGGACGGAGAGAACGATGAATCCCCAAAAAATTAGCAAATGCAGAGCGCCGGCGAACGGTTCGCGCAAGAGTTTAGTTTGAAGAAAGGCAATCGTGAGTACATTGTTCAGCCGTTGAGGGATGTGGTCAAATCGCTGGTCTGGTTTTCCCAGTTGCACTGTGGCAACAAGTTTTCTGACGCTGAATGAGAAATACACAATGGAGGCGATAAGAAAAATGGTGAATGCGATTTGGTTGAAGTCCATAGAACATCCTTTGTGAATTTTCAGGCGGTGCGGTGTTAGAGGCCGCCTGCTGTGTTATTTCAATAAAAGTGCAACGAATGTTTTTCGTTCTTTTACATAGTAGAGTGTATCTCCATCCACAAAAAACGAATCTGGCACCGGGTACGGTGTTGCTTCGTTCAGCACATCAGAATATACTTTTTTCTCTGCTCT
This sequence comes from Bacteroidota bacterium, assembly GCA_040753935.1. Lineage (GTDB taxonomy): Bacteria > Bacteroidota > Ignavibacteria > UBA10030 > UBA8401 > SpSt-333. The sequence goes on from JBFMDF010000026.1 coordinate 8,732, forward strand.
TGTGTCAATGATAGAAAGAGAATTTTTCATCATACTATCGGCTTCACGTTTGGTGTACGTAGTGAGAATGAGAAATAAGCCGCAGTGTACGTATTCAACAGCTTTCACTTGTTCTCTGTCGATGTGTAGCAGCGTCAACGCCTCTGCAACACTATGATCGTTGTTGTGATAGGGGAGAGGAAACAAGAAATCCGTTTTTTCTAATTGCGGATGCGGGTCAATTCCTGCCGGTGAAAACTCGAGTTGTTCGATGAATGTTCCGCTTTGCCGATTAATTTTATAGTATACTCTCCGTTCAAAGAGATCTTTAAATCCATAGACAAATACATTATCGTCGGTTAAGAACGAAGCATTCATTGAACGCCACAGTTCTTCTCCCGTCAGTAAATCAACTGCAATGATGCCGAGATGTTCGGGCATATCCGGTTTTTTGAATCCGTGAAGATACAACCGGTCATTGGTAATTCCCTCGATGCCAATCCACCACTGTTCGTTGAAAGAACGATGACGCCACACCGCTTTTCCCGTGGAAGATTGGATGCAGGAAAATGAAACAGATTTGTTGTCTGTATCTCGTTCTTCACATACAATGTAGCCGTTGTGAGAGAAAACAACTCTCCACAACGTCTTTTGTACCGAATACTGCCACAATGGTTTTAAACGAGCAGAAATCGAAGGAAAAAATTTCATGGCGTAAGAAAAGTAGCGGAATATCGGTAGAGTTACAAATAAAAAAATATCGGCGAGGCGATTACAAACCTTGCGAAGATTCAAAACCTTCGTAAGGTTTCCTAGTGTACGTACTCTGTAGAAGGTTTGCATATCCCCCAATTTCTTGGTACCTTTCTCCAGCACCATTCAATCATTATTGAATTTTTCTACTCCGGAGGTTACTACATATGGCAGTAAAAGTTGGTATTAACGGTTTTGGACGAATTGGGCGTCAAGTTGTGAGCGCAATGGCAGAACGAGGACTGCTGGGCAAAGAAGTGGATGTGGTTGCTGTTGTTGATGTGAGCACCGATGCTGAATACTTCGCTTATCAGTTGAAATATGATTCGGTTCACGGACGATTTAAGGGAACAGTCGGAAGTGAAAAGAGCAATGCTTCTCTCGACACAGATGATGTTCTTGTTATCAACGGACATAAAATTAAATGCGTCTTGGCACAAAAAGAGCCGTCGCAGTTACCGTGGAAAGATTTAGGCGTTGATATTGTCATTGAATCAACCGGTCTTTTTACAGACGAAGAAAAAGCAAAGGGACATCTCGCCGCAGGCGCACAACGAGTGTTGATTACCGCTCCCGCAAAGGGGAATGTGAAAACATTTGTTATTGGAGTAAACGACAATGAGTACGATCCCGCAAAGCACATCATTGTTTCCAACGCTTCCTGCACAACCAATTGTTTAGCGCCGGTTGTGCATGTCTTGTTGAAAGAAGGAATCGGCATTGAAACCGGTTTGATGACGACCATTCACGCGTACACCGCAACACAAAAAACAGTAGATGGTCCGTCAAAGAAAGACTGGAGAGGCGGACGCGCAGCGGCAATCAACGTGATTCCTTCGACCACCGGTGCAGCGAAAGCGGTCGGTGAAGTGATTCCGCAAGTAAAAGGAAAATTGACCGGCATGTCGTTTCGCGTTCCTGTGGCTGATGTGTCGGTGATCGATTTGACATTCCGCTCGACACGCGACACGTCCATTGAAGAAATTGATGCACTGTTCAAGAAAGCGTCAGAAACATATCTCAAAGGCATCCTCGGCTACAGCAATGAAGAGGTTGTTTCATCCGACTTCATCCACGACGATCGTGCATCCATTTACGATTCTCTCGCCACACTTCAAAATAATCTGAAAGGTGAAAAGAGATTCTTCAAAGTTGTTTCGTGGTACGACAACGAATGGGGATATTCGAACCGTGTTGTTGATTTGTTGCGAAGGATGATTGCAGCACAGTAACTGCCGCAACCGTGCGAAGAATTCAACCTATCGCACACCGTGTATGCACATAGGGCTGACTCTTACTGCACGAGTTCAGCCCTTTTGTTTCTGAAACTTTTTTTCACAAGCACATAAAGAAACGAAAAGAGGAACAACTCTGCGGCTTTATGTGAAAGATGAAGTTACGACAATGAATAAGAAAACAGTCAAAGATATCGACCTTAACGGCAAGCGTGTATTACTCCGTGTTGATTTTAACGTGCCGCTGAAGAACGGTGTGATTCAAGATGACATCCGCATTCGCGCCGCGCTTCCTACCATCAATTACATTCTGGAACAACAGCCAACCTCGCTCGTGCTGATGTCGCATCTTGGCGATCCGAAAAAAGATGCGCAGAAAGCGAGAGAGAAAGCGGAAAAGGACGGCAAACCGTTTGACGAGAAAGCATACATTGAAGGAAAGCACAAAATGAAACCGATCGCCGAGCATCTCTCGAAACTGCTCGGCAAGCCGGTCAAACTTGCCCCTGCCGCTATCGGTGCTGAAACAAAAGCAATGGTTGATGCTTTACGGAAGGGCGAAATATTGATGCTGGAGAATACCCGTTTTCACAAAGAAGAAACGTCAAAAGAAGCCGCCGACCGCGAAAGAATGGCGAAAGAACTCGCCCAGTTCGGCGATGTGTATGTGAATGATGCATTCGGCACGGCTCACCGCGCACATGCTTCCACGGAAACTGTTGCTCATTACCTTCCGGCCGTTGCAGGATTTCTGATGGAAAAGGAATTAGCGTATTTAAATAAAGCAACGGCAAATCCGATAAAACCGTACGTTGCCATTCTCGGCGGTGCAAAAATATCCGGCAAGATTGATGTCATCCAAAATTTAATGAACAAAGTTGATGCGCTTCTTATCGGCGGTGGTATGATGTTCACTTTCTATAAAGCGCAGGGAATGGAAATTGGGAAATCGTTGTTAGAAGAGGACAAGATTGACGTTGCAAAGAAAGTGCTTGAAGAAGCCAAAGCGCGCAACATCAAACTATTGCTTCCGGTTGATTGTGTTGTTGCTGAGAAGTTCGACAACGAATCACCTGCACACGTTGTTATGGTGAATGCCATTCCTGCAAACACCGTTGGTATGGATATTGGTCCTGAAACCATCCGACTGTATAGCGAAGAAATCAAAAAAGCAAAAACAGTTGTCTGGAACGGACCAATGGGCGTATTTGAAATGCCGAATTTTGCAAAGGGAACAAACGCTATTGCACAAGCGCTTGCCGAAGCAACAAAACTCGGCGCAACAACCATCGTTGGCGGCGGCGATTCTGCTTCTGCCATTGCACAGGCAGGATTGGAAAAAGAAGTGTCCCACGTTTCCACCGGCGGCGGCGCATCGTTGGAATTTCTTGAGGGAAAGGTTCTTCCCGGCGTGGCGGCATTACATGATAAATAAAACATAGCCGCAGAGTTACAGATTAGTTATATTCGTAAAGAGGAAACCTGTTCATTCTGTCGGTGACTAAACATTACTTATGGCATACAATAATAGATACGGCAATTACTATCGCCCCAGTTTTTTCGGCGGATTTCAATTCTTCCCTCCGGTGATTAAAACGCTTCTCATTACTAATGCAGCAGTGTTTTTGGGAATTCTGTTCTTGGGCAATTTTCGCATTGGAGATTTTTACTTCGAGCATTTCTTCTACCAAGCGTTTGCGTTGTGGCCTCTAGGATATGGATTCGGATTTTGGCAGTTGTTTACCTATATGTTTATGCACGCCAATTTCACGCACATCCTGTTCAACATGCTTGCGTTGTGGATGTTCGGGATGGAACTTGAGCATGTCATGGGTTCGCGAAAATTTTTGATCTTCTATCTGCTATGCGGATTCGGCGGCGGCTTGGCAAACTTGCTCATCGCTCCGATGTTTACTTCCGTTGGTCCAACGGTTGGCGCTTCCGGCGCAGTCTATGGCGTTTTGCTCGCCTTTGGCATGTTGTTTCCCGATCGTCCGATTTACGTTTATTTTCTTCTGCCGATCAAAGCAAAGTACTTTGTGGTGATGTATATGGCGTTGGAAATTTTCTCCATCGGCAGTATGGATGGCATTGCACACTTTGCTCATCTGGGGGGCGCTCTTGTTGGGTTCTTGTATTTGATTGCTGACGGCTATCAATTCGGTTCTTCGTACTATGCGCCGAAAGAAGAGGAAAATATCTTCACGCGGTTCACCGGCTTTGGTCGGCGACGCACCGACGAGTATTATCAAGATGTGAGCGATGCAAAAATTTACGACATCCATGATGTTCAAGATGAACAGGAGAAACATCAGGAACAGATCGACGATATTCTCGACAAAATCAGCAGGAACGGATACCAGAGTTTAACGGAAGAAGAGAAAAAGATTCTCTTCGAAGCAAGTAAAAAATTGAATTAACTAGCGAGGCGTATGGAAAACAACATCTTACCGGTTATTCAGCCGACACAGAATGGAACAGTGGCGCCGGCAAACTACAAAGTCGGTGTGCGGCGCCAAACGCGTCAGGTGAACATCGGCGGCATCAAAGTCGGCGGCGGCGCTCCGATTTCGGTGCAAACGATGACGAAAACAAAAACCGACGACATTAAAGGAACGGTGAAACAAATTATTGAGGCGTATGAAGCTGGCTGCGATATTGTACGCGTTACTGTGAATGATAAGGAAGCCGCGGAAGCTATGCCGGAAATTGTCCGACAGTCCCCACTGCCCATTGTTGCCGATATTCATTTCAACCATATTTTTGCATTGCGGGCGATTGAAGCTGGTGTTGCGAAAGTGAGGATTAATCCCGGCAATATCGGTTCGAAGGAGAGAATTCGGCAAGTGCTGACTGCGGCAAAAGACAACGGCATTCCAATTCGTATCGGCGTCAACTCCGGTTCACTGGAGGAAGATATTCTTGAGAAGTACGGATACCCAACCGCCGAAGCGCTGTATGAATCTGCTATGCGGCATGTGGAGATTTGCGATGAGTTTAATTTCCGCGATGTCGTCATCTCCGTTAAATCAACCGATGTGCGATTGATGATTGAGGCATATCGCCTTGTCGCTCAACGAACCGATATTCCGCTTCATCTCGGCGTGACAGAGGCAGGATTAACGCGTGTCGGCACAATCAAGTCTGCAGTCGGAATTGGAACGTTGCTTTCTGAAGGAATCGGCGATACGATTCGTGTTTCATTAACTGACGAACCGGTAAAAGAAGTTGAAGTTGGCAAAGAAATTTTGCGTTCGCTCGGTCTTGCAACACGCAATGTTGAGTTAATTGCTTGTCCCACATGCGGACGATTAGAAATTGATCTGTTTGGAATTATGGCGGAGTTAGAGAAACGGCTTGAAGGAGTAAAGAAACCGGTGAAAGTCGCAGTGCTTGGCTGTGTGGTGAATGGTCCCGGTGAAGCCAGCGATGCCGACATTGGAATTGCTGCAGGTAAAGGAGTCGGCATTTTGTATCGCAAAGGTGAAATGGTAAGGAAAGTGAAGGAGAGTGAAATTGTGGATGTGATTGTGGAGGAAGTGCATAAATTTCAGCCGGAAAGTTGAAATCGTTTCCCATTGAGTAATACAAAAAAAACCCCGAAGAAAATCTTCGGGGATTTTTTTAGTTATTCATCTTTGCTCT
>JBFMDF010000027.1:0-14251 GCA_040753935.1 Bacteroidota bacterium
TTCCCCGGAATTCCATGAACTACTTCATTGTCAATTGACACACAGAGCGTTCCAGGGAAGAGATTGTTCGCTTCAAATCCATATCCTTTAAATGCCGGCTCTGCTCCGCAACTTCTGATATAATCTTCTGCCAACGCATCCAACTGTTGTGTCGTCACTCCGGGCGCAATCTGTGTTCCTATCAGTTTAATGACATCAGCAACAATCCGGCAGCTTTCGCGCATCAAGTGTATTTCTTGTTCTGATTTTATCACGATTGCCATCAGAACGTATCAGCGCCCGATGCGCCCTTTAATTTTTCCGCTCTTCATAAACCCATCGTAGTGTCGCATCAGCAGGTGCGATTCAATTTGTTGTAACGTGTCGAGCGCAACACCGACCGATATCAACAAACTTGTGCCACCAAAAAACGATGCAAAACTTGACGTGATTCCGAACTTTACCATAAACGCCGGCAAAATGGCAATGATTGCCAAAAAAATAGAGCCGGGTAAGGTAATCTTCGTTAAAATGTTGTCGATAAACTCTGACGTATGTTTGCCCGGACGAATTCCGGGAATAAACCCGCCGTTCTTCTGCATGTTATCCGCTACATCGTTCGGATTAAATGCGATAGCTGTATAGAAGTAGGTAAAGAATACAATCATCAAACCATAAAAGAACGAATAGGTAAACGACGTATAACTCAAATAGCCGGCAATTGAACCGACAAATTCACTTTCAGGGAAGAACGTCAGTATCGTGCTCGGAATAAACATGATCGATTGAGCAAAGATAATCGGCATAACACCGGCTGTATTTACCCGCATCGGAATGTATTGTGTTACACCGCCATAGACTTTTCTTCCAACCACACGTTTTGCATACTGCACGGGAATGCGGCGCGTTCCTTGAGTGACCATCACCACGCCGGCAACAATCAACGCCATTGCACCCCAGATAATCAATTCAATAATGATCGGTCTGGCTCCCGAACTCACAAGTTGAAGTTCATCCAGTACCGCGTGTGGAAAGCGAGCGATAATGCCGATGAAAATGATCAATGAAATACCGTTTCCAATTCCGCGTTCGGTAATTTGTTCGCCGAGCCACATCATAAACATCGTTCCGGCAGTCAGAAAAATCATCGTGCTGAAGGTGAAGAAAGCACCCTGCACTTCCACCGGCACAATCGGCACACCGTTGGCATTCAAACTTTCCAATCGAACACTTACTCCCCATGCCTGCAACAGTGAAATCACAACTGTTCCGTACCGTGTATACTGGTTAATCTTCTTTCGTCCTGCTTCTCCTTCCTTCTGCAATTTTTGAAAGAAGGGAACTACCGCTCCAAGTAACTGGAGAATAATCGATGCGCTGATGTACGGCATAATACCCAATGCAAAAATAGCCGCGTTGTGAAATGCTCCTCCGACAAACAAATCATACAAGCCGAACAGTGTGTTACTGGCTTGATTGCGCATGGCTGCGGCAAGAACGCCGGCATCTACACCGGGAAGGGTGATGTGTGAACCGATACGGACGACGATCAGCAATCCTGCGGTAAACAAAATTCTGGTCCGCAATTCTTCGATCTTAAAAATATTTCGGAAACTTTCGGTAAACTTACTCATTGACGAATAATTATTGTTGTGAGGCAGCGGCTGTTACGACAACAAGTTCTTTTGTCGAACCACCTGCTGCGGTGATCTTTTCAACCGCCGATGCGCTGAACTTGTGGGCGGTTACATTCAACTTCACCTTCAACTCACCGTCACCTAAAATTTTTATTGGCAGTTTTTTATTGGATACAGCACCGATCGCATACAGTGTTTCAGGTGTTACTGTGCCATCAGAGATTTTTTTCGACTCCGCCAACTTTTGTAACGTACCAACGTTCACCACTGCATACTCAACACGATTCACCGGCCTGAACCCAAACTTCGGGAGACGTCGTACCAACGGCATCTGCCCACCCTCAAAGTTTCGTTTAACACCCGAACCGGAACGAGAGCCTTGTCCCTTATGTCCGCGCGTTGCAGTACCACCGTGGCCAGACCCCTGACCACGCCCTACTCTTTTCTTTTTCTTCTTTGAACCCGCGGCGTAACGTAAATTACTTAAGATATTTGTCATTCTTTCTCCTTGTTCTACTGACGCTCCGGAGAGGAGCTCGCTTTGATACAGCAGATGCCGTTCACAGCATCTTGCCAATGATTATGACTGAACCTCTTCTACTTTTACCAGATGACGAACTTTGTTAATCATACCGCGAATCTGCGGCGTATCCGTATGCACAACAGAATAATTCGGACGACCGAGACCGAGCGCTTTAATGGTTGCTTTGTGTTTTGCTAAGGTATCGATGATACTTTTGGTCTGGGTGATCTTAATTTTTTTCGGCGCTGCCATAGTCATTCACACTTTTAGTTTTGAAAAAGTTCTTGAACAGTAATGCCACGCTCCTGTGCAATCATGCGCGCATCGCGCATTGACAGCAGCGCGCTCAATGTCGCTTTTACAACATTGTGCGGATTCGATGAACCCATCTGCTTGGTCAACACATCCTTCACGCCTGCCATTTCGAGTACGGCACGCACACCTCCGCCGGCTATCAGTCCGGTACCGGGTGCGGCAGGGCGAAGAAGTACTTTCCCCGCACCGTATTTACCGACTACCTCATGGGGTATTGTTCCATTCACAATCGGGACTTTAACGACGTTTTTCTTTGCATCATCAGTTCCTTTTGCAATAGCATCAGCAACTTCATTTGCTTTACCGAGCCCCACACCAACATGGCCGTTGCCGTCCCCAACCACAACAATAGCATTGAAACTAAACCGTCGTCCACCCTTCACCACTTTGGCAACACGGTTGATGTGCACCAGTTTATCTTTTAAATCAAGTTCGCTTGCTTTAATTCGTGCCAAGGTAAACCTCACTTTGTGTTAAACATTCATTCCTACGGATTGACTGCGTCAATGAAAGTATGCTGTCGTGCCTGGATTCGAACCAGGATTAACGGCTCCAAAGGCCGCTGTCCTGCCATTGGACGACACGACAATAATGCCGCAACAGTCGAATAACGCTCTCTGCTATGGCAGACACCGACATTCAAAAACTAAAACTTCAAACCACCTTCACGGGCACCATCGGCAAGAGCTTTCACTCTGCCATGGTACAAATAGCCGTTACGGTCAAACACGACAGCGTTGATGTTTTTCTCGAGCGCTTTTTTTGCGAGGAGTTTCCCCACAATCATACTGCGTTCGACTTTGGATTTCGCCGATGCAAGTTCGTTTTTCACATCTTTAGAATTCGAGGAAACGGCGACCAATGTTTTTCCCACAGTATCATCAATGATCTGTCCGTAAATCTGATTCAGACTTCGATACACCGTCAACCGGGGACGTTCCGGCGTTCCAAAGATTTTTTTTCGTATTGATGCCTTAATCCGAAGACGCCGCTTTGTATAATCTTTCTTTATCATAGAGTTACTTCACCAATGTATTATTTTGCACCAGCCGCAGTCTTACCGGCTTTGCGACGGATATATTCATTTTCGTACTTCACACCCTTGCCTTTGTACGGTTCAGGTTGTTTGAAGGATCGGATTTTTGCTGCAACCAGTCCGACCAATTGTTTATCCGAACCAGAGATGACAATGTTGGTTTGCGTCGGCACTTCAATTTTAATCGTTTCAGGCGCGCGAAATATTATGGGGTGTGAAAAACCAAGTGCAAGCGCAAGATTCTTTCCTTTCATTTCAGCTTTATATCCCACCCCGACCAATTCCAACTTTTTTGTAAATCCTTCGGAAACACCCTTCACCATGTTTTGAATATTTGCACGCGTCGTTCCATGCAGGGCTCTGTCCGACCGTGCATCACTGGAGCGATGGACATGAATTTCGTTTCCTTTAACTTCCACGCGAATACGCGGATGAAGGTTTTCTTTAAGTTCGCCCAGTTTGCCTTTCACCGTAACAACGCCGTTTGAGGTTGTTACTGTTACTCCACTGGGAATCACAACCGGTTTTCTACCAATTCGTGACACGTTCTTCTCCTTTTACCAAATAAGGCAGAGAACTTCTCCGCCGACATTTTCTTTTCGTGCTTGTTTATCTGACATCAATCCTTTCGATGTCGACACAATTGCAAGTCCTAATCCATTGTTCACGCGCGGCAGGTCTGACACAGGCCGATAGACGCGCCGACCCGGCGTGCTGACCCGTCGTGTACCTTTAATGACGCTACTACCGTTGAAATACTTCAACGTAATGCGTATAGCGCCTTGCTTGTTCGCCGTTTCTACAACTTCGTAACCGGAAATCAATTTATATTCCGTTAAAATGCGCGAAATTTCTTTTTTAAGATTCGAAGCAGGAATTTCCACTTTCTTATGCTTCGCTCGAATGGCATTGCGAAGCCGCGTGAGATAATCTGCTATTGGATCTGAATGAGCCATTGTACCACTTTCTCCTCTTTGAGGTCGTAAACCGTTAATTTCGTTACCAGCTTGCTTTGACAAGACCGGGAATCTTACCTTCATGTGCGAGTTTCCGCAACATCAACCGCGACAATCCAAACTTACGGTAATACCCGCGTGAACGACCGGTGAGATTGCAACGATTGTGCAAGCGGTTTGGGTTGCTGTCGCGCGGAAGTTTCCGCAAACCTTCAACATCCCCTTTTTCAATCAGCTCTTTTCGTTTCGCGGCATACTTTGCCACCAATTTTTCGCGCCGCCGTTGACGTGCTACTGAACTAAGTTTTGCCATAATCTCCTTTTTAACTTGCTTTTGCTAACGGTTGTTCTCGTTTGATAAACGGCATGCCGAACAATTTCAACAGTTCCATTGCCTCCATATCCGTTTCTGCTGTTGTCACAAAGGTAATATCCATACCGGTAATTTTTGCCACCTTATCCGCATCAATTTCCGGAAAGATGATTTGTTCCTTAATACCGAGTGTATAGTTTCCCCGTCCATCGAACGAACGATCGGACACACCGCGAAAGTCGCGAATCTGCGGCATCGCAAGCGTGATGAGTCTGTCGAGAAATTCGTACATCATTTTCCCACGCAGTGTCACCCGCACGCCAATTGGCAATCCCTGACGCAGTTTGAAGTTGGAAATTGCTTTCTTCGCCTTCGTCACCGCCGGCTTTTGACCGGTGATAGCTTCCAACTCCGCCAATGCGGTGTCGATTAATTTTGCGTCCTGCGTTGCCTGTCCGACGCCGATGTTGAGGGAGATTTTTTCGAGTCTCGGCACCTGCATAATATTTTTGTAATTGAACCGCTTCATCATGACAGGAACGATCTCTTTTTTATATTTTTCCGCTAACCGTGGATAAACACCTGCTTCGCGTACGTGTCCGCCTTTTTTCTTTTCCGAAGAGTGTTTTGCATCGGCTTTTTCGTCTCTTTTTACTTTTTCTTTCGCCATTGTTTTTTACTCGTTAATAATGCGTTACGTTATTCGCGTAATGCCGGTTAATTCTCAAACGTGGTTAAAACATTTCTCCGCTTTTCTTGGCCACGCGCATCACTTTCTTTTTGCCGCTCACAGCATCGGTGGTCCGTGCGTAACCGACACGGGTTGCTTCACCGCTTTTGGGATCTTTAAGCATAACGTTCGACGAATGAATGGGAGCCTCTTTCTGCACCACGCCGCCCTGAGGATTTTTCTGGCTTGGACGGGTATGCCGCTTTACTACATTCACTCCTTCAACAATCACTCTGTTTGTTTCAGGAAACACTTTCAGCACTTTGCCTTCTTTCCCTTTTGCATTTCCTGCAATAACCACAACAATATCGTTTTTCTTTACGTGCATAATCTTTCTCTTTTTACAGTTGTACGTTGGAACTCATCTGTCGCGTACTCATCGAGCACTGAATCGTAAATTCTTTGGGCTTACAGAACTTCCGGCGCCAACGATACAATTTTCATAAATTGACGTTCACGAAGTTCACGCGCAACAGGACCGAAAATGCGTGTGCCGCGCGGCTCTCCCTGAGCATTGACAAGAACAACAGCATTCTCATCAAACCGAATGTACGAACCATCTTTCCGACCGACTTCTTTTTTCGTTCGGACTACAACCGCGCGCGATACTTCACCCTTTTTAACGGCTGCACCCGGAATGGCAGATTTCACCGAAACAACAACTAAATCGCCGACTGATGCATAGCGTCTGTCATGGCCGCCCAACACGCGGATACACCGCACTTTTTTTGCTCCTGAATTATCTGCTACCACTAAATTGGTTTCCTCTTGAATCATAGTCGTCTCCCAACGATACTCATAAACTTACTGTGCTTTGGCAATAATTTCGACCAGCCGCCAACGTTTTAACTTGCTCAGCGGACGGGTTTCCATAATTTTCACTGTGTCGCCGACATTTGCTTCGTTCTTTTCATCGTGTGCGTAGAACTTCGTCGTACGACGGAAGTATTTTTTATACAAGGGGTGCGCTACTTTGCGTTCAACAGCAACCACGATACTTTTTTGCATCTTGTTGCTGATGACTTTCCCGATTCTAACTTTGCGGCTGTTACGTTGTTCCATCATTCCTCTTTACAATGATTGCTGTGCTGTAGCTTTTGATGTTGATAGTTGGCGTTCACGAAGAATTGTTTTCATCCGTGCAATATCTTTTCGCAACAAAGTAAACGTTGCCGTATTTTCTACCTGGCTTGTCGCTTTTTGAAATTTCATTGTAGCCAATGTTGTCTGATGCTCTTCGATGCGCTTCTTCAGTTCTTCATCGGTTAATTGTCGAAGTTCATGCGGTTTCATACGTGTGCTCCTTTCCGAAGGACTCTTCGAGTACGCGGTCGAAGACCTTACGCTGCCAAATCAATACGTGATACAAATTTTGTCTTAATGGGAAGTTTGTGCGATGCAAGCGCCAATGCTTCCTGCGCCATTTCTTTTTTAATGCCGCCGACTTCAAACATGATGCGACCCGGTTTGACAACGGCGACCCAGAATTCCGGTGCGCCTTTACCGCTACCCATACGGGTTTCCGCAGGCTTTTTTGATACAGGTTTGTCCGGAAAAATTCTGATCCAGACTTTTCCTTCACGCTTCATTAATCGGGTAAGCGCAACACGAGCGGCTTCAATTTGCCGCGCGGAAATCCACCCCGGCTCCATCGCTTTCAATCCGTAGTCGCCAAATGCAACTGTTGCACCACGGGTTGCGACTCCTTTCATTCGTCCGCGTTGTGCTCTTCTGTATTTTACTCTTTTAGGCATTAACATAATTCAAAACTCCGAATGCTTTATTGTGCACCGTGCGTAAGTTTGAAACCTTCACACGGTTGAATCAATTTATTGTCTGCCAACTTTTTCGAGGACTTCGCCTTTGCAAATCCACACCTTCACGCCAATCTTCCCGTAAATAGTTGCCGCTTCGGCTTGCGCGTAGTCAATATCGGCGCGAAGGGTGTGCAACGGAATACGCCCCTCTTTGTACTGTTCAGCGCGTGCAATTTCTGCCCCACCTAACCGGCCAGAACACATCACGCGAATTCCTTCTGCTCCCATTCTCATTGCCGCGGTAATTGCCTGCTTCATCGCCCGGCGGAATGCAATCCTTCCTTCTAACTGAGCGGCAATAGTTTCTGCAACAAGCATAGCATCGAGTTCAGGGCGTTTGATTTCGTTGATCAGAATCTTTACTTCTTTATTTGTAATCTTTTTGAGTTCTTCTTCAAGTTGAGTAATTTCTTTTCCGCTTTTGCCAATTACCACACCGGGACGGGATGTGTGAATTGTTACGCGTGCATTTTTTGGCGTTCGCTCTATTTGGATTTTCGACACACCGGCTTTTTTCAACCGACTACGGAGGTAGTTGCGAATGTGTTGATCTTCCAGCAATTTTTCGGCAAAACTTTTATCGTCGTACCAGTTGGAATCCCACGTCTTAATGATTCCTAAACGCAATCCAATCGGATTAATTTTTTGTCCCAAAGTAACTCCTCAACTGAATTATTTTTTTGATTTTCGTTGATCGACAACTATTGTTAAATGATGTGACCGTTTAATTAAACGATACGCTCGTCCCATCGGTGCGGGAAGAATGCGTTTCATCTGCGGTCCGCCGTTGACGTATACTTCTTTCACATACAAATCATCGGTACTGATACCGGCGTTTGCATCGTTGTTTTGAAAATTTGCTACTGCGGAACGAAGAACTTTTTCGGCGCTCTTTGCCGCGTGTTTCGGTTGAAAGTGAAGAATGTTCATCGCCTCACCGACTGATTTGCCGCGGATAAGGTCAATAACAATCCGCATCTTGCGTGGTGATGTTCCTACGTACCGGTTGACTGCTCGTGCTTCCATGAACTATCGTCTCCAAAAATTTTCTGTGTTATACCGCGGCTTCGGTTTTCAGTCCGGGATGTCCGCGGAAAATACGAGTCGGTGCAAATTCGCCAAGTTTGTGTCCCACCATCGCCTCCTGAATGTACACCGGAATGAACTTGTTCCCGTTGTGCACGGCAAAGGTATGCCCCACAAACTCCGGCGGAATGGTGCATGCTCGCGACCATGTCTTGATCACTTGCTTTTTATTGGTTTTATTCAACGCTTCTACTTTCTTCAGCAAGCGTGAATCGATATACGGACCTTTTTTCAGTGAACGACTCATAATGCTCTCTTTAACTTACTCACCCTGCGAAGGGTGTTACCCTTCACAATGTTTAATAAAATTACTTTCGACGCTTTACGATGTATCGATTTGATTGTTTTTTGCGTTTGCGTGTCTTTAACCCTTTTGCCAACTGACCCCACGGACTGCGCGGATGTTGCCAACCACCGCCACCCTTCGATTTACCTTGACCACCACCCATCGGATGATCAACGGGATTCATCACCATACCACGAGTATGCGGACGAATGCCAAGCCACCGCGAACGTCCTGCTTTTCCCAGACTGATATTTTCATGGTCGAGATTGCTGAGTTGGCCAATGGTTGCATAACATTCCGAATGAACATTGCGGGATTCGCCCGATGGAAATTTCAACAACACGAACCGTCCTTCTTTTGCTTGAACCGTTGCGTAATTACCGGCGCTTCGGGCAATTTGTCCTCCTTTGCCGACTTTCAATTCAATGTTGTGTACCATCGTATTCACCGGAATAGCCTTCAGCGGCAGTGCATTACCAACATTCGGCTCAACATTGTCGCCGGCAATTATTTTCGATCCGACTTTCAATCCTTCGGGAGCCAGCACATACCGTTTTTCTCCATCCGGATAGTGAACCAACGCAATGTAACACGTTCTGTTGGGATCGTATTCAATTGCTACCACTTTCCCTTCAATGTTTCTTTTGTCTCGCTTAAAATCGATAACGCGGTAACGACGCTTATGTCCTCCACCACGATGACGCGAAGTAACATGGCCGTGATTATTCCGTCCACCGGATTTGGTAATCTTCTCAAGAAGGGACTTCTCAGGTTTCTTCTTAGTAATTTCTTCGAACGTAGCAATCGAGTAGAACCGAGTTGCCGGTGTCATTGGTTTTAATTTACGAAGTGCCATATCCTACTCTTCTCTTAAACTGTTGCCAAAAAATCGATTGTTTGACCTTCTTTGAGCGTGACAATCGCCTTCTTCCAGTCACTGCGTTTACCGACAACCCGACCGCGACGGGTTAACTGCGATTTCACTTTTCCTTTGACGTTTGCCGTGCGTACGCTCATTACGTTGACATTGAATTTCTTTTCCACCGCTCGTGCAATATCAATCTTATTTGCAGATTGTTTTACTTTAAATGCATATTGCCGCCGCGTCGCCAGTTCAGTCATCTTTTCTGTCAGTAATGGTTGAATGAGAATGTCCATAATCTGTACCGCCGCTCTTCAATAATTAGTTTGCAAATGTTTTGTTAATCACATCCACGCTGCTTTTTGTCATCACAACAACATTGTTGTTAAGAATATCGTACGTTGATGCCTTTGCCGCTTCAAGAATGTTCAGCGTGGGAATGTTGCGTCCGGATTTTACGATGTTGACATCGGCAGACGGGGTCAACAGTAGAACTTTTTTCTTACTCACTTGAAGCGCGTTGAGAATTGACACCATCTCCTTTGTCTTCGGCGCATCGAACGTAAAATCTTCCACCACAACAATCTGTCCATCTTTTGCTTTGTATGACCACGCGGACTTCCGAGCAAGTCGTTTTACCTTTGCCGGCAGCTTTACTACATAATCATGCGGCTTTGGTCCAAAAATAGAACCACCGCCCGGCATTAATGGCGAACGCCCTGTTCCCTGACGTGCACGCCCTGTTTTCTTTTGAGAGAACGGCTTTTTACCGCCACCGCGTACTTCACTCCGCTCTTTCACCTTGTGTGTTCCCTGTCGCTGATTTGCCCAGTACGAACGCACTGCTTGATAGATGGCGTGGTCGTTAGGTTCAATCTCAAAAATCTCCGGCTTCAACTCTACGGTTTCGCCGTTCTTCGTTCCGTCTTTTTTTAATACATCAAGTTTCATATTCGGATGCCTTCAACCGTCGGATTATTTGGTAATGGTGACGTAAGTATTTTTTGCGCCGGGAATCGAACCTTTCACAAGAATGAGATTTGATTCCGGTATCACTTTCAACACTTTTAAATTCTTCACAGTAACATTCTCAAATCCCATGCGTCCTGCCATACGCATTCCTTTGAAAACGCGAGACGGATACGAAGAACCGCCGATGGAACCTGGAGCGCGAACTCGATCCGATTGACCGTGTGTTGTCATGCCAACGCCGCCGAAGTGATGACGCTTGACCACGCCTTGAAATCCGCGGCCTTTTGAACGCGCCGTAACATCCACCGTATCACCTTTGGCAAAGACGGCATCAACACGCACTTCCTGACCAAGTTCAAGTTTCATTCCGTTGAAGTTTCTGAATTCACGCAACAGCCGAAGCGACTTAACGCCCGCTTTTGAAAAATGACCTTTCAACGGTTTGGTGACAAGACGATCCGGCTTTTCATCATAGCCAAGTTGCACAGCATCATAACCGTCTTTTTCTTTCGTGCGAACCTGAGTGACATAACAAGGTCCGGCTTCAATAACCGTGCACGGTACGGCGACTCCATTGTCGTCGTAAATGCTTGTCATGCCAATCTTTTTTCCTAAAATTCCACTCACAGGTATATTCTCCTTGAGAACAATCGTAAACTTTTCAGTCGATCGTAGGTTACCCTTCAGAGCGTCCTACGTACAACTTGTTACACTTTAATTTCCACATCAACACCGGCGGGAAGATCGAGTTTCATCAACGCATCGACCGTCTTTGACCCTGACGATAAAATATCGATCAGTCGCTTGTGTGCTTTAATTTCAAATTGCTCGCGCGATTTCTTATCCACATGCGGCGAGCGGTTTACGGTAAACACCGAACGCTTTGTCGGTAACGGTATTGGTCCCGACACCACAGCTCCGGTCGATTTCACTGTTTTGATGATCTTCTCTGCAGATTTGTCAATCAAATTATGATCGTACGATCGCAGTTTGATTCGTATTTTCTGTCCAGCCAATGTCGTTCTCCTAATAAATAGAGCAGGTCGTTCTGCAAGAACGACCTGCTGAAATATTACTCAAGAATTTTTGTCACGACGCCGGAACCAACAGTACGTCCGCCTTCGCGAATAGCAAAACGAAGCCCTTCGTCCATAGCAATCGTGGAGATCAATTCAATCTGCATATTATCAACGTTGTCTCCCGGCATTACCATTTCAACACCCGGAGGCATCGTCACAACGCCGGTAACGTCGGTAGTGCGGAAGTAGAACTGCGGACGGTATCCGTTCACGAACGGTGTATGACGACCGCCTTCTTCCTTTTTCAACACATACACTTGAGCGGTGAATTTCTTGTGTGGTGTAATGGAACCTGGTTTTGCGATAACCATACCGCGTTCGAGTTCGTTCTTTTCCACACCGCGCAGCAGAAGACCTGCGTTATCGCCAGCAACAACTTCGTCAAGTTCTTTGCGGAACATTTCTGCGCCGGTGATAACCGTTTTCTTGTGTTGACCAAGACCAATAATTTCCACTTCATCGCCAACTTTAGCACGACCCTTTTCAACGCGTCCTGTGCCCACCGTACCACGTCCGGTAATTGAAAAGACGTCTTCCACCGGCATCAAGAACGGTTTGTCAACATCGCGTTGCGGCTCGGGAATGTACGAATCGACCGCATCCATCAGATCGAGAATGGGTTTATATGCAGGATCGGTAATCGGTTTGCCTGCGGCGTACGCTTCCAGCGCCTTTGTTGCAGAACCGCGAATAATCGGAATTTCGTTACCCGGGAAGTTGTATGAGGTGAGCAATTCACGTAATTCCATTTCAACCAGATCAAGCAATTCGGGATCGGCAATATCCACTTTGTTTAAGAACACGACAATACGCGGAACGCCAACCTGACGGGCGAGCAGAATATGTTCGCGGGTTTGAGGCATCGGTCCGTCTGTTCCGGCAACAACGAGAATGGCACCGTCCATCTGTGCGGCGCCGGTAATCATGTTCTTCACATAGTCGGCGTGGCCGGGGCAGTCAACGTGTGCGTAATGACGCTTTTCGGTTGAATATTCAACGTGCGCCGTAGCAATGGTAATACCACGTTCGCGTTCTTCAGGCGCATTGTCGATCGAATCGAAGGTGCGGACGTTCGACAACCCTTTCAATGACAAGGTCATTGTAATTGCTGCGGTCAACGATGTTTTGCCGTGGTCAACGTGGCCGATTGTTCCGACGTTTACGTGCGGCTTGCTGCGGTCAAATTTTTCTTTTGCCATGAGGATTTCTCCTTGTGTTTATTGTGATTGATTATTTCAAAATTTCTGTTTCTAAAAAATTAATTTGTTTTACCTTGTACTTTTTCAATAATTTGGTCGGAGATTGATTTCGGCGTCTCATCATAGTGGTCGAACTGCATAGTATAGAGCGCTCGTCCTTGCGTCATCGAACGTAGTTGAGTTGCATAACCAAACATTTCCGACAGTGGCACCATCGCTTTAATCACCTGCGCATCTTTGCGTGGATTAATTCCTTCAATCTTTCCTCGACGCGAATTTAAATCACCCATGACATCGCCGAGATAGTCTTCCGGTGTCACCACTTCAACCGCCATAATTGGCTCAAGAATAACAGGATCAGCTTTGCGTGCCGCTTCCTGAAACGCTATCGAACCGGCAATTTTGAATGCCATTTCCGATGAGTCGACATCGTGGTACGAACCGTCAAACAGGCGCACCTTCACATCTTCAACAGGGTAGCCGGCAAGAATGCCGTTCTTCATTGCCTCTTTAATTCCCTCAGACACCGGCTTAATGAACTCCCGCGGAATAACACCGCCGACAATAGCATCCTCAAATTCATACCCCTTTCCTTTTTCATTCGGTTCAACTTCAATCCACACGTGACCATATTGACCTTTACCACCGGATTGACGAACAAATTTTCCTTCAGCGGTTACTTTTTTGCGAATTGTTTCTTTGTACGCTACTTGCGGTTTACCAACGTTTGCTTCGACTTTAAACTCGCGCTTCATCCGGTCAACAATTATTTCCAGGTGCAATTCACCCATACCGCCAATGATTGTTTGACCTGTTTCATGATTTGTTGAGACTCTGAATGTCGGATCTTCTTCAGCAAGTTTCGACAACGCTTCTCCCAATTTTTCCTGATCCGCTTTCGATTTCGGTTCAATTGCTTGATGAATAACCGGCTCGGGAAACGTCATTTTTTCGAGCACAATCGGGTCATCTTCGTCGCACAGTGTGTCACCCGTACGAGTATTTTTGAATCCGATAGCGGCAAGAATATCTCCCGCATATCCTTCATCAACATCTTCACGATGATTGGCATGCATACGCAATACCCGGCCGATGCGCTCTTTCTTATCGCTTGTTGAATTGTAGAGATACGAACCCGCTTTTACTGTTCCGCTGTAAATACGGAAAAATGTCAATCGTCCGACATATGGGTCGGTCATAATTTTAAATGCAAGAGCAGTAAATTTTTCGTCGTCTGCCACTTTGCGTGTGACAGTATCTTTCATATTCGGATGGTGGCCGGTGATAGTACCGTTTTGAATATCGAGCGGCGAGGGGAGAAAATTCACTACCGCATCGAGCAACATCTGCACTCCTTTATTCTTAAAGGAAGAACCGCACAATACCGGAACAATAGACACCTTCAAACAAGCACGACGTAACACAGCAATAATTTCCTGTTCGGTAATCTCTTTCCCTTCC
>JBFMDF010000028.1:0-14107 GCA_040753935.1 Bacteroidota bacterium
CACCAATCCACTTTGCACCGATGCAAAACTGCGAATGCCGCTGTCGCCCCGTTCAAGTTCCTGCATCATCAATCCGTAGGCAACGTTGTTCAATTCAGCACAGCCATATTGTGCCGGAAGTGTGGCGCCGAATAACCCAAGCTCCGCCATTCCTTGCACCAGATGCATTGGGAATGTGCCGGCACGGTTATGCTTTTCGATAATGGGAATAACCTGTTCATCAACAAATTCACGAACGGTATTTCGTACAAGGATTTCATCTTCTGAAAGGAGTGAATCAATGTTGTAGTAGTCAACGCCTTGAAATTTAGCCATGGAGACCTTCTGTTTGCTTTATGACGGTGAGAATTTGATGACTAAAAATACCAAAAAGTGCGGCGATTTTCAAGAAGAGTGTGGTGAAAGAAAATTTTGTGCTATTGTCGAGAGAAGAAGTACGGCAACGGAAACCAAACTAAAACACCCGCTTCGAACAAGTAAAAAAAGGAAAGCCAGATGTAGTGGACCCCACCGAACACTACAGTCTGGCTTCTGTTAGAGAGAGTATCTCTCTACTCTTTCAAACTAATATGCTTCATCGAACCCTTCAGCAACTGTTCACAGTACCGAGAAACCTTCTCGCTCCCATCATACAGAGCGGCTTCTTCAACTGCTGTTACTCCTTGGGGTTCGTTAATTTTCATCAGTGCACAGGCGGCCGCCATGCGATTGTCTTCGACCTTATCTGTTTGGAGTACTGTAATCAAATGATATACTGAACCTTTCAAACGGTATTCTCCAAGAAAGTGCATTGCACTTAGTCATAATCCGCTGTTTTCTGAATGAAGGGCTGCAAGGTAATTTTTTTCAGCCTTTTGCCAATCCGCTTGTACTGCTGATTTTACGGTGGGAGTTGTTGCTAACGATGTAACAGCAACAAGCAATAGTAAGATGGCAGTAGAAAATAATCGAACCTGCTTCATTGTTCCTCCTCTTCATTTGATTCTATATTCGTAAAGAGGAGAGAAAAGTTACAGATTGTTTGAAGAATATTTTGTAGCTGATGTTACGCAAGTGTATCACCGAGTATGAATTCAGTGTAACATCTGTTGGTAGGAAAAAAGGAAGTTACGTTTCTTCGGGAACAGGAATTTTGTAGCGTTTTATCTTCAAATAGAGGGTTTTTACGGTAATACCGAGTGCTTTTGCTGTCTTCTTGCGGTTGTAATTGAACTTTTTCAGAGCATGTTCAATATGTATTCTTTCCAATTCGTCAATCGTAAGAAGTGAGGAGCCTTTCGACAGAACGAAATCTTTTTCGTTGTTTGTCTGTGCCAGCGTAAAATCGGCCGCAGTAATTTCATCGCCGTGCGACATCAGCATCGCGCCTTCAATCGCATGTTCCAATTCGCGAATGTTGCCGGGCCAATCGTAGGCGAGCAACAACTGCAGAGCATCACTGCTAATTCGTTTGGGAGATTTGGTTCGGTTTTTCTTTTTGAGGAAGTATTCAACCAAAAAAGGAATATCTTCCTTCCGTTCGCGAAGCGGCGGAAGTTTAATGGTGACAACATTTAGACGATACAGCAAATCTTCACGAAATCTGCCGGCGCGAACTTCGCCAGGCAAATCTTTATTTGTTGCAGAAATAACGCGCACATCAACTCGCATAGAGTTGGTTCCACCGACTCGTCTAAACTCTCCTGTTTCCAAAAAGCGGAGCAGTTTCGGCTGAACAGCGGCGCTGATATCTCCTACTTCATCGAGGAACAAAGAGCCGCCATTTGCCACTTCCACCAAACCTTGTTTCATTTGAACGGCGCCGGTAAAAGCTCCTTTCTCATGTCCGAACAATTCGCTTTCCAATAACGCATCGGGAAGAGCCGCACAATTCAACACCACAAACGGTTGATTTCGTCGCTGGCTTTCTGAGTGGATGAGATGGGCTACCAATTCTTTTCCTGTACCACTGGGACCGTAAATGTGAACGAAGGTATCACTCGAAGCAACTTTTTTAGCGGCGGCAAGCGCTGCTTTCATAGCCGGGCTGTGAGCAATTATTTCTTTTTCTCCCGTTTTGCGGAAGAGTTCATATTTCATCAATTCATTGTCGATGGTCAAACGGCGATGGTCTATTGCACGATCGACAGTGGCGAACAGTTCGTCTCTGTTGTACGGCTTGCTGACAAAATCATACGCGCCCAATTTTGTCGCTTCTATCGCTGTCTTGACATCGGCATAGTGCGAGAGCATGATCACTTCAGTGGTCGGATGGTGCTCTTTAATAAATCTCAGTACATCCATGCCGCTGACTCTCGGCATACGAACATCCAACAGAACAACGTCGAACGGTTTCTGCTGAATCATGTTCATTGCTTCAACACCATCGTTGGCTGTTGAGACGGAGAGTTTTTTATTTTCGGAGAGTTCCTCTTTGAGCAGAAAACAGACGCTCGGTTCATCATCAACAATAAGAATAGAATGATTGCGAACCATACGCTGTACACTCGAAAGTATAGTAATTGGAGAAGGCAGGATTACTCGGAAGAGAGTACTCGTTCAATTGTTGTCAACAAATCAACGAGATCGTACGGTTTGCTGACAAAATCTTCAGCGCCGAGTTTTTTCGATTCAATGGCGTTTTTCAAATCAGCAAATCCGGTCAACATAATGACTTTTGTTTTCGGATATTTCTCTTTAATAAACTTGAGCACTTCAAAACCATCAACACGGGGCATTTTAATATCCAGAAGAACAAGATCGAATGATTTCTGTTGAAGCGTTGCTATCGCCTCGTCGCCATCTGCCGCGGACATCACTGAATATCCTTCACTCTGCAATTCGCTGCTCAGCACATTGCGTAATGCATCTTCATCATCAACAACTAGAAGGTTGAACGGCTGCGCCATATCTGTCCTTACAGTAAGTTTAGCAAAAGTTACGTGATCGAGTTTCTAATGCGTTAAAGTATAGGTAAAGCCCTATAAAAAATCAACATAAAATTTTCTCATGTTTTCCTTTACAATGATAGCGCTCTTCTTGCTCATTCTGCATTCTTCTCGTATCTTACTTACAATGATCGTTAAAGCATACGCCAAAATCAATCTCGGATTGCACATTGTCGGCAAACGCACCGATGGGTTCCACGATATTGAGACCATCTTTCACCGTATTGATTTGTTTGATACTCTCACACTTACGGAAAACGATAGTATTTCCGTTTCAGTCAGTACCTCAGATATTCCAACAGAGAAAGAAAATTTGTGCTGGAAAGCCGCAATGTTGTTGCAGAAAGAACTGCAACTCTCGCATGGCGTACATATCCACATCGAAAAACATATTCCTGTTGGAGCAGGACTTGGCGGCGGAAGCAGTGATGCAGCAGCAGTATTACAATCGTTGCCGCAATTTTGGCATCAACAAATCGAAGAAAAGAGTCTGAAATCTTTGGCGTTGCAGATTGGTTCCGATGTCCCATTTTTTTTAGGAAAACATTCTGCGTACGGCGAAGGGCGTGGTGAACGGCTGACGTATGTTTCGCTTGATGTGCCGTATTGGATTGTAGTGGTGTACCCAAACATTCACGTTTCAACATCGTGGGCATATCAAGCGTTGTCAGAAAAAAGAAACGGCACGTTCCCGAAACGAAAAACACTTGGCCAGAAATTCTCGCTTTCCCCTCTGCAAAGTATTGTTACCGCCGAGAATGACTTTGAAGAAGTGGTATTTGAAGCATATCCCGAAATCGGAGAAATTAAAAAGAAATTTTTTGAAGCGCGTGCTGTTCATGCCTTGATGTCCGGAAGCGGATCATCTGTGTTCGGGCTGTTTGCCAATGAATCTGACGCACGAAATGCCATGAAGTTTTTCGACCGGCAGTATTTTGTGCATTTGACTGAACCTCACTTTACCATTGCCTGATATGAATTTCACCCGTCCGGCTGTCTTTCTGTTCTTTGCCATGATGGTATGCCCCCATGCATTGTCGCAAGAACAAACAGATTCTGCAACCGTTCAGAAACGAGATTCGATTGTGTACGTTACTCCAATTCCTTCTATTGGTTCCATTCAACCGTTCGATTCTACAGCGAAGACAATTTCTGCTCAGCAAATCACGTGGGAAGAATATCGTTCATTGTACGATATTCTTTCAGTGCAACAAGGCGTTTTTGTTCGCGATCTTGCCAGTCCCGGTCAGCAAAACCAGATTTCCGTCGGTGGGTTATCGGACAGGAATATAGCGCTTATGGTGGATGGGATTCCTTACAATGATTTTTTTACCGGTACATTTAATCTGTGGCTGATACCGGTCGATGCAATAGACCGCATTGAATTCATCAACACCTCTCAATCTATTGTTTACACCGGTACTTCTGCCGCCGCCACAATCAACATTATCACAAAAAGTTACGACAACAACCGTCCGATGACGAATCTCCGTTACAGTCAGGGAGTGTTTGGATATACACATACCGATGCGTTTTTCGCCCAGAATCTTCTACGTGAAGTGAATCTCTCTCTTGGTCTGTCGCATTACGGGTACGGATCAAATAAAGAGTTTCAGAATTACCGCGGACGGTTTTTCAATTCCAACGATGATGCATGGACGTTCAGAAGTAAAGTTCGATATAACATTTCCAACTGGCTGAACGTTTCATTCACGTATCTTTACAATAAGACGTGGACAGGATTGCACGGCGGAGTGGATTACAACAACTCGGCGGATGTTTTTGATGAGTTGAATTCATTTGTGCTGAATGAAGAATCGTACGAAAAAAATTCAAATAGCCATTACACACTGACGGCGGCGTTGTTTCCGTTTGCCGATTCAACATTGCTCACCACCGTATCGTTGTACCGATTCGACCGCCTACGCGAATACCGAGACGAGGAAAACAGAAACGTCATTAGAAACGGAGTTCTCACCAAACGAAATTTCGCATCGTTGACGAATGGAGTGAAATTACAACAGTACGCTGTCATCGGTTTCAACCGCATGTACGGTTATATTGATTATGAAAATATCAATTCACATCGTATTGTTACTGTTGGCCTGAAAGATGATATCTCGCTTATTCCTATGCTCACGCTATCGCCATTTGCCGTGGCGCGCGATGTTGACGGCAAGAAATTGATTCACGCAGGCAGTGAAGCGGCATTGCGCATGACATCATCGGTCATCTTGTTCGGAAGTTTTGCTGAAGAAATAGTGCATGACAATACGCGCGGAGTAAACACCGTCAGCAATTTGTATCTCTTCAGTCCGGAACGCCTGCAGAATCGCGAATCGTTCTCAATTGTTGAAGTTGGTGGGCATATGTCAATTCCTTCACTGTTTAACGGAACAATTTCATATCGCCGCACCATACAGAAAAATCCGATACTGTTCGACACAATTCCACTGAGCAGTTCACTCTTGTCTACTATCCCTTCGCAGTATACGTACGATGCACTATCGGCATCGGCACACATAACGATTGGAGAATTGAACGCCGAGGGAACTGCACAGTATCTGATTCAACCGAACATTACGCGCAACAACGTTTTGCTGACGCTATATCCTAAGATCACACTGTACGGCGCGGTATATTTTCACGGATTACTGGCAAAAGGAAATTTGGATTTGAAAGTGGGCATTCGGGGCCGATATTACTCCAAACAAACCGGCATGAGGCCGTACGATGAAATAGGAGTATGGATTCCCTCATCAATACTCAGTTATGGATATGGACCAAGCGGTTCGATGGATTTTTTTGCCATCGGAAAAATTGGCGATGCGTATGTTCATTTCATTTGGGAGAATGTAACGGGCAACGATTACCTTCTTGCGCCAGTGTATCCCTTGTTTAACAGAAATATTCGGTTTGGCTTATCGTGGGCGTTTTGGGATTAGTGGATGACGTTGACGTGCCGGTGAAGTACTCTCCAAAATTTTCTTCCTCGTATGCAGGGGCAATTTCTTTATCACTTCGTTGTATGAATGATCAATTAATTCATATACCAATGTCTCTGGTAATGAGCCATCCACCCCAACTGTATTCCATAACTTTTTGTTCATGTGATACCCCGGTTGGATAGCGTCATACCGTTCGCGAAGTTCAATTGCTCGTTCAGGATTACATTTGAGATTCATTGCCAACGGGATGTTGTTCACATTGATGAGCAGAAACATTTTACCGAACACTTTGAAGACGAGCGTTTCATCATCAAAAGGGAATTCTTCGGTAATTTTTCCTTTTTTTGTTAAGCAGTAATTGCGAATGGATTCGAGAGTGATCACGAAGAGGTTATTTGTTCAAAGGAAAAATTATTGATATTTGCTTTTTCCTTAGCATGTTCAATCGTCATGCTAACAAGATTACCATTGTTATCCAGATCGATATAAACATTCTCGTTGAGCTCTCGGGTTTCACTAACCTCTTTTTGGTTCAGCACTACTAACACTGTATCGGTATCGCTAAAATATTTCACTTGCATACGGTCATCCTCGGAAAGTTCTGTCGAAAAATGCGTTGTGTACCGTTTCACCATCTTCCAGTAGAATTACGCGGAGATATTTTCCCTCCGCTTCATCAATTTTTCTCCAACACCGGATTCGTCCATCAGATTGTTTTTCTGTTTTCACCGGATCATTGATGGTCAATTCTATCCATTCCATTTTAATTTTTGCTCTATCTTTTCTCTCCCGTGTAAAGAGAAAATATTGAGTGAATTTCATACTGTGGTAATGTAGAAAGTTTCACCGTAATGGTCAAATCGCATCACCGCGCAACAGCCGTATCCGCTTTCTGGCTTCTTCCACAAACAGCGAAAAGGGATATTTCTCCAGTATCACTTCGTATGCTTTCATTGCGTTCTGTTTATCGTTTAAGTACAGTTGGAACAGTTCGCCGATTTTGAAATACGTTCTATCCCTTTCCGTACTCAACGCAAAGTGATCCAAGAGTTTTCGGTACGATGCCAACGCATCATTGTACCGCCGAAGTTGAATTTGGTACTCCGCCATCTTTAAAATAGCATCATCCGCCAACGGCGCCTCGGGATAGGTATCAACAATTGCGGCAAATTCAGCCACCGCTTCACTGACTTTCAATTGACGAGCCAGCAACTCCGCATGAGCATACTGTTTGAGCACGTTGAGATACTGAAGTTGATGTTCCGAGATCAAATACTGCAGTAGCAGGGCATCGTTTGTTTCATCTGCTTTTAAGTTTTCTGTCAGCGGCTTCAGCAAAATTATCGCGCTATCGAAATTCCCCTTGAAGAATTGTAATTCCGCCAATCGAAATTGCGCCAACGTCTGCTGCTCCGCATTTGCATATGGTGACCGGCTCATTGACGCAAATCTTTTACCAGCTTCATCCAATTTTCCCTGTGCAATGTTAATATCACCAATAGTGGAAAGAACAACCGGAATCATTGGATTGGCCGGCGACACTGTTAACACCGAATCAAACATCTGCATTGCCCCATCCAGATCGAATAATTGTTTGTACCGAATCATACCGATGCGATACAACGCGTTGGCGGCAATTCCACTGAACGGAAATTCTTTTGCTAACTGCGTGTAGAGCTCAATGGCTCCGGAAAATGTCGGTTGTGTTTCCAACAACGTGGCAGTAGTGCTCCGTTGCGACGAGGAACTGGTATCACCACGAGCACTCAATTCTTCAATGCACCGTGCATAGCCGAAACGGGCTGGTGGCTGATACTGCAGAGGAAGATTGTTCATTAACGATAATTTGTATGCCTGCGCCGCAATGGCAAATTGCTGTTCACGAAAAATACGTTCTGCAAATTGAAAAATTTCTACACCGTTTGAATTCAACAACGATTCTATCTTTTTTGCCACGACAAATGCTTCGCCGTACTGACCCCCTTCCAACAATAGCCATTGATGAATTCTCAGCAGTGGAATTGTTTGCCGTATGCGTAACTCCTCTTCAACTACTTTTATTGCGGCACGTAATCCTTCGTCCCGCGACACGATGGTAGTGAGCCGTGACTGAACATAATCAGACTGCAGTTCATTTTGCCTCAACAGGAGAAGATACTCACGAACAGAATTTTCATAATCCATCGTAAATGAATAGAGGTATGCAAGTTCGTTGGCGAAGAGAAAGGGATCACCAATTTCTTTTCGTCCGTGTACATATGTTGTAATTGCTTTGTCAAAAAGACGCAAGTTTACCTGTTCGTTAGCAACGGCGCGGTAGACCATTGGATTGTTGTTTGACGATTGGAGAAGGGTGTTCCACATTGCATCCGCTTCTGTTGCTCTACCTGCCATGTAGTGCAAACTCGCAATATTTGCTTGAAGAGTAAAATCGAACGGCGTGAGCCGCAACCGCCGCATGCTGAGAAAAATAGCATCGTCATATTGTTTCATCTGCACATACATACGCCGGAGCGCATCGAAGAAGGGATAATTGGTCGAATCCTTTCCGTACAGATCTTTATACAATTGAAGAGCACGCTCGTAGTCCCCTTGCTGTTCAAACGTTTGTGCAAGACGAAAAAGGTTTTGGTTCTGGTCTATTTGTGACAGCGCTATGTGGAACAGGATCAACACAACGCATATCAAGTACGACATCCGTATCATAGATGGATATTAGCAAATGAACGGTTGAGATGCAAAAAAGAAAGGCGCAATTTCTTGCGCCCACTCTTTACTGTAACATTGTATTGGGTGTTCATTCAAACCAGGTGAGGATTTCATACTTCCCGGTAGCGGGAAAATAATCAGGAGAGTCGTTGGCAAAACGTTCGTCAAATCGGAGACTGAGATTGTAACCACGACGCGCAGAACCTGCAGCGCCGTTTGACGTCGCATATAACCGTTCAACTATCATACCACCATACACGTACAATGTCCCCGCCGGACGTGAGGTTCCATTTTGCACTTGCAATCCGCCGGTATAACTGTAGAGAGTGGCTTGAACATTAAATGTTGTCGCACTGTTATCGGCTATTGTAATGTCACCATAACTGACAATACCGAGCATATCGTTTGATGAGGTATTCGTTCTCGGATTATCTTTCATCACAAGATCATTGGTAATGATTGTTGTTCCGCCAGATGAACCACTGGTGCGCAATGATGCCAATGTCACACGACCATCGAGTGTTCCTTCAACATACAACGTCCCCTTATCAATGGCAATAACGCCGTTCGGTGCAAAGGAACTTAATGATTGTGTTGTGTACGACGCTGACGGAGAGGTCTTCCAACTCACCGTTCCATCAGCATTGAATTTCAAATACAATACTCCGCCGACTTGGTCGTAACCGCCGCTCACCGCGGCATTAAAGATAGTCGTATAACTTGTATTGTTGGGCATTGTTATGCTTACACCGGATTCGAAACCACCGATGAATTGCGGGGTTGCTGGTGATCCGGACTTGGTGATACCCGACAACGATGTTGCTTTACCCAAGAACACAGGTGAGCCGAATGTCTTTAACTTCCCTTGTGTATGGCTCGGGCCGCCGACGGTGTCACCTGTTTCCCATGCCGCAGCAGAAGCACTTGTACCTCCATAATAAGCAAACTTGGAAAAATTACTTGGCTTCATAACGATGGTAACTGTTTGCGATGTACCACCATACGTTGCTGTAGAAGTAATTTGTTTTTTCCCACTGCCTATGTCGGTAACTGTTGCGCTAAATGTACCGCCATTGTAATTGACATTAGTATACCCAGTTGTCCACGACGGATTCTGCCACACTTGTGAACAGGCAAAGTTCGCCGCCGTTATTGCCAGAGCATACCGTTGTGTGTTTTCGTAGTATGACAATGAATTATCCAGTGCCTGAACACCAACATTCGACATGTTTTTTCCAGTAAACAACATAATGGCGCTGAAACCAATCACCAAGTATATTGACGTCCTACCCATACATTGTATTCCTTATCTGTTCCTCAAATTTTTTGCTGCCAACCGAACCTGGCGCCAAAAAGCCGTTTGATACGGCCGATCGAATGAGGCGCGATTGACAAGCAGAGAATCGGTTGCTGCAAGATTTTCGACTTGG
Organism: Bacteroidota bacterium; assembly: GCA_040753935.1. Lineage (GTDB taxonomy): Bacteria > Bacteroidota > Ignavibacteria > UBA10030 > UBA8401 > SpSt-333. The sequence goes on from JBFMDF010000028.1 coordinate 10,015, forward strand.
ATGGTAATTTGCATGTATTGAATCTCACCGCAATTCACTACTGGCGACGGAATTTCTTCATGGAATGAATTAAAATAGCGTAAATCAAATTGTGTGACTCCCAAATTCACTCCAACGGGTGTGGCATTGTTTTCAACGCGGTAGAGCAATCTGTCATTCGGATTTGGAGTGCTGCTTGCTTCACTGGTTGAACCTACATAGTACGTTAACGAGTCTAAATTGCCATCTCCCTGCGGATCACTCGATGTCGGGAAATCTGTGTAGAATTTTATTTTTATTGAATCTGCGTACCTGATAGCCATTGCAGGATTAGGAATCTTTGTTGGGTCTTTGCAGTATCCGATTTTTTTAAAATCGTATTCCAACAATCGGGTCACTTCAACAAGATTCTGTTGTACAAGAAGATCAAACTGGTACATTTGCAAATTTTCTGATGTCCCAACATTGATGCGAATTGCAATCAACAATAAACTGCCAAACACCATTGTTGACGCTATCAAATCAAGAATTGTTTGTGAACCCATACTTCAATCCCCGATATTATCGGAAATACCAGTAACTGAAAACCTGTTTGAAACGTAACGTATCCGCCTGAGCTGGTGTCACAGAGTAATCGACTAAATAGTCGCTAGTTACTTCTACAATCACTTCTTTACTAAATGTTCGGGTTGTCGTAGAAACAACATCAGACCCCGAAATAGTAACATATGACACCAACACTCGTGTTTTGTAAATTGCAGAGTTGGTCAGTGTATCATACCGTACATAATTTTTATAATCGTCAATATCGTCAAAATCATCTACGGTTGATTCGCCGGCATCTGGTCCGAGATTCGATGCAATTGTTAAAGAGGTGGCCACCGTGGCAACAGAATCAACCGTTCTTTCATCAAACGCTAGTGCAGAGGATTGTTCCAGCATCGAAGTGCCGAGGGATGTGGCGGTAATGCGGTATTCAGCCATGTCCTTCGTAAAACCAATATCAAGCGTCATGGTGTTAATAGAAAGGATCAATCTCCCCATCAACATCAATGCCATGATGGTTAACAATGTCTGACCTAATCCCATGCGCTATTCTAACTTGAAGTAAGGCGGTTGCATCAAAAATGAAAGCACTTTTTCTTGAAAGAAGGTATTAAATTTTACTAATGGAGCAAGTGATATTTGTCATAATAGAGCATTAACTCACTCAACGCTTCGGTGTTTTTATTACATTGATTCCAAAACCAGAATTGCATATTATATAACATAATCTTTAATAAAATCAACGGATGTAGTTTTGCAAAAAAGAGTCGCTATCTTAGGTTCTACGGGTTCTATCGGAAGCCAAACATTAGAAGTAATTTCACATTTTACTGATCACTTTTACCCTGCCTACCTTGCCATCAATAGCAATACCAAAGTATTAAGTGAACAGATTAGACGATTTAGACCAAAGGGGGTAGTAATCCAGGATGAGATTTCTACAAAGGAAATCCAAAAAGAATTTGGTCATTCTATTGAAATATTGACAGGCGAAGAAGGGTTGGAAGAAATTGTTCAGCGTTCCGATGTTGATATTGTTGTTTCTGCATTGGTGGGATTTACCGGATTACGACCAACTATTAAAGCCATTGAAGCAGGTAAAAAAATTGCTCTTGCCAATAAAGAAACACTTGTTGTTGCCGGTGAAATTATCATGCCCTTGATTGAAAAATACAATGTGGATTTAATACCGGTCGACAGCGAACACTCAGCAATTTTCCAATGTCTTGCAGGCGAATTGCCAAACAAAGTTGCAAAAATTATTCTGACGGCTTCCGGAGGTCCATTCCGAACAACGCCAAAAGCGGAGTTAAAACATGTTACCATCGATCAAGCGCTTGCACACCCCAATTGGAAAATGGGAAATAAAATTACCATTGATTCGGCAACGCTGATGAACAAAGGATTGGAAGTGATTGAAGCACATTGGCTGTTCGGCCAGCCAGTAGACAACATTGAAGTGGTCATTCATCCACAATCTATTATTCACTCAATGGTTGAATTTGTTGATGGCTCTGTGAAAGCGCAGTTGGGAATGCCTGATATGAAAATCCCTATTCAATATGCACTCACCTACCCTTCTCGAACAGCGGCAAATTATCCGCGGGTACATTTTCCATCGCTCGGCGAAATGACATTTTTTGAACCGGATACTGAGCGTTTCCCTTGTCTGCGTCTTGCCTATGAAGCATTACACGCAGGAGGCACAGTTCCTACTGTAATGAATGCGGCAAATGAAATTGCTGTGTCAAAATTTCTCGCCAGAAAAATTACATTTGTCGATATTCCGGAGTTGATCGAAAAGGCGATGAGCCGTCATTCATCCACAACGCATCCAACATTAGAAGATATCATTGAAGCAGACCGCTGGGCGCGTGAGTTCACTTTAAACAACTAACTATTTATTGATTAAACCATGGAATTTTTTACCACAACGTTATACTTCCTCATCACTATCGGCATTCTTGTTTTTGTACATGAACTGGGACACTTCATTGCGGCAATTGCTTGCGGCATGCGCGCTGAAGTTTTTGCGCTCGGCATGGGCAACAGAGTACTCGGATGGAATAAAATCACCGGCTTTACCTTCGGTAAATTAAGTAACGATGTTGATCTGCAAGGCAATACCGATTACCGCGTCGCCGCTTTCCCTATCGGCGGATATGTGAAAATTGCCGGCATGGTTGATGAAAGTCTTGACACGAACTTTGAAGGAACACCGCCACAGCCGTGGGAATACCGTGCAAAACCGGTGTGGCAACGAATGATTGTTATTTCTGCCGGCGTCATTATGAACATCGTTCTGGCGGTGGGAATTTTCTGGGGCATTAACTATGTGCAAGGTGAGCAGTTGATGCAGACAACGGAAATTGGAATGGTACTAAAAGATTCACCGGCTGAAAAAGCAGGATTGAAGAACGGCGATAAAATTATTTCAATCAATAATAAGAAGATTGAACATTGGGAGGCAATTCAAACCGCCATCTACTTTGATTTTCTTGGCAACGATCTTTCAATGACCATTGAACGTGGCGGTCAACAGCATACTATTGTCATTCTTCGTTCAAACATTCCTGACGTCTCCGAAACAACCTTCGGCATCATTCCAGCGCAAACCGAAGCAATCATCAGTGAAGTACTTCCCGGTAAACCGGCTGACAAAGCAGGAGTACAAGCAAACGATGTGATACTCTCTATCAACGGACAAAAAGTGGCAAATCAGGAACAGGTTATTAACATCGTCAAAGCAAATCCGGAAAAGGAAATTTCACTGTTGATTAAACGCGGCAATGAGATGAAAACAATCGCCGTTACTCCTTCCTCCGAAGGACTTATCGGCATTTTGGTTGGCGTGCGGTACAACGGCCCGGTGGTTACTGTGCAGTACGGGTTGTTTGAATCATTTCCTAAAGGTGTGCGGCAAACAATTAATGCTACTATCCTGTTCGGTCATTCAATTTGGCAATTAATCGCCGGCAAAGCAGAGTTTTCAAAATCGGTCGGTGGGCCGGTACGTATTGCACAGATGGCAACACGCAGTGCGGAAATGGGCGTGCTGAGTTTTCTTGCTTTCATGGCATTATTGAGTATTAGTCTTGCGGTGATGAACATTCTTCCCTTTCCCGCATTGGACGGTGGACATCTCATCGTGTTACTTTATGAAGCAATTATGCGAAAGCCATTGCCCCACATCGTGCAGATTCGCATTCAACAAATTGGCTTGGCAATTCTGCTCGGCTTTATGATGTTTGTGCTGTACAACGATATTTTCGGATAGATAAAAATCTGGAAAATCTTTAAAGATTTTCCAGATTTACTCCCATAGTGATAGTTGACACAGTGCAGTTGCGGAAAATGTCTATTTTGCACACAGAATTAGAGGAGGAATAGTTATGAAAAAGTTGCTTGTGGTATCGTTTGCCATTCTTATCGTGTTTCAAGTAAGGGCGCAGGGATTAGCTCAAAGCAATTCCTACTTATCTGCTATCGCAACAATAACAGATGCAGATATCATCAATGCAGCCACACTTGTTGATCCCCTTCAAGAAAAAGTAAAAGAATTTGCCCC
>JBFMDF010000029.1:0-13583 GCA_040753935.1 Bacteroidota bacterium
GTCAGAAATATTGTGGTTGCCCTGGATGTAACAATGGATGTGGCCGTTGAAGCGGTAAAGAAAAAAGCCAACCTTATTGTTACGCACCATCCGCTGATTTTCCAACCACTTCGGCGTATTACTCCAGCATCTCGAATCGGTGAAGTAGTGCTGTTCGTAACCGAACACAAACTGAATCTCTATGCAGCGCATACAAATTTAGACAGCGTGAAATGGGGAGTAAATTACGTATTGGCAAAAACATTGGGGTTAAAAAATATCAGCATCCTATCGCCAATAAAAGAACGTCTGACCAAAATAACGGTGTTCGTTCCACACACTCATGTTGAACGCGTTGCCGAAGCCATGCACAATGCGGGAGCGGGAATGTTTACAAAGTATGATCAATGCAGTTTTCGCGGCGAAGGTACAGGAACATTTCGTGGAATGAATGATGCAAATCCGTTTTTGGGAGAAGTCGGCAAACTTGAAACTGTAAAAGAAATACGTCTGGAAATGCTGTGTGAGACATGGAAACTTGCCGGCGTTATTACGGCAATGCTGAAAGCTCATCCGTACGAAGAGGTGGCGTACGATGTGTATCCGCTTCTCAATGAAAATACAGAATACGGTATCGGCGCAATCGGCGATATGGCGTCTTCGATGAGTGAACAGAAATTTTTACATCACCTCAAAAAGAAATTGAAAACTCCGGCGATACGATACTCATCCGGCAAAGGAAGTGTGCGGCGCGTTGCTGTCGTCGGCGGTTCGGGAAGTGAATTTATTGAAGAGGCAATAACCAAAGGCGCTGATGCCCTGGTTACTGCGGATTTGAAATACCACACATTTCAAGACTACAACAAAAAAATTATGCTTGTTGATACCGGGCATTACGAAACAGAACACCTTGTGCTACCGGCACTTGCTGAGAAAATCAAACAGATGGTAACAGCAAACAAATCAACAGCAAAAGTTTTTATTACCCAACACACAACAAATTCTATATCGTATTACTCATAAGTACGCAACACTTGATTGAAGGAGATACCATTGGAAGAATCACTTCGTTTGTTATATCTGCTGCAGAGAATTGACAGCAATTTAGATGATGTGGAAGAAATGAAGGGCGATTTACCTAACGTTGTTCGGAATCTTGAAGCACAAATCGCTGAACTCACAACAAAAATCAATGAGAAACAACAGTACATCGACAGCTCCATTGAAGCACGCAACAAAGCGGACAACGACATCAACGAGTTTCAAGAAAAACTGAAGAAGTACAAAGCGCAACAGTACCAAGTACGCAACAATAAAGAGTACGACGCCATTACGAAAGAAATCGATTTTGCCGAAGAATCCATCAAAACGTTGACCAAGCAGTTTGAAGATTTTGAAAATCAGATGAGCGTGACGAAATCAGAACTTGCCGAACTTCAGGCTAAACTCGCCGAATTGGAAACATCGTTAAAGGAAAAAAAGGAGGAGTTAGCTGAGGTAACCAAAGAAACTGAAGACGAGGAAATACGGTACACCCATGAACGCGAAAAATTGATCGTGCGTATTAACAAAGAGCATCTTTCAAAGTATGAAAAAATACGTTCAGCGCGCGGAAAAGCTGTCGTAACCGTTCGTAAAGATTCCTGCGGAGGATGTGGAAATAGAATCCCTCCACAACATTTAATTGAAATCCGTCGAAACGATCGGATGTATGTGTGCCAGCATTGCGGCAGAATAATCGTCTCGAACGAACTTGCACAATCTGTATCGCAATGAAGTTGATTGCGTACACCGACGGCGCCGCCCGTGGAAATCCCGGAAACGCAGGCATCGGCATTGTAGTAAAAGATGAGCAAGGTAAAACGATTCACAGGATCAAGCAATACATCGGCAATACTACCAATAACATTGCCGAATATACTGCACTGATAACGCTGTTAGAATTCCTCAAACAATCGGAAACCTTGCGCTGTACTGAACTTGTTGTGAAAACAGACAGCGAACTCATGGCGCGTCAAATCAGCGGAATATACAAAGTAAAAGATGTGGACTTGAAATTGTTGTTCCAAAAGGTGAAATTACTGTTGCACGCAGCACCGTATAGGTTTACGATAGAACATATTCCGCGCGCTCTCAATCACGAGGCAGATCACCTGGCAAATGAAGCCATCGATAATCACGAAATGCCTCGAAAGTAATACGATGCGTTTACTGGTATGATAGAAATTTTCAACATCGTAATGATGTATGATACCCTTCGCTCGTTCGAATGGGTAACACAAGTTTTTAATTCATCATCTATTCAATCTCATGCGAAGTTACTTTCGCAACAGCAGGTTGTCGCGCAGTTTAACACCGACAAATGTTTTAGCCATATGGTTGGCATGCCAGGCAATCGCTGTAATTCATTTACGAATTATGGAGGAAAGTCCGAACTCTTTCCTGATGGACGAGATTTCGTCCATCGGGATGGGCACGGTGCCGGATAACATCCGGGACGAGTAATCGTACGGAAAGTGTCACAGAAAATATACCGTCCCGATGCCATACATCGGGATAAGGGTGAAAAGGTGCGGGGAACAATGAAGTTCCCTTAATGTAAGAGCGCACCGCGCCGTTAGTAATAACGGCGGTCCCTCAAGAGGGACGACGACAACGTCGCAGGACAAACCCCACCGAGAGCAAGACCGCGTAGGTTTCGTTTTTCCGAATCCGATTCGGAAAAAAGAGAAGCCCACTCAATTCCATTTCTATGGAGACGAAACGGGTAGGTCGCTGGAGCGTTACAGTAATGCAACGCCAAGAGAAATGATTGCCACTCTGCTTTGTGCAGAGGACAGAATTCGGCTTATCGGCACGCCTTCATGTGGCAAAACATGTGGTACACCTGCAGAGAGAGATTGAAAGATGCATTTTCTCACAGGGTAATGGACCGTTCATCCACTACCGCATCGGAGAAGTGCATTGGTAACAAAAAAAGAATACCGGTGGTCTATTGCTCCTCCGCCACCAACGGAACTCGTCAAACAATTATCAGATGAGTTAACACTTTCCCCCTCACTTGTATCAATTCTTGTCAATCGCGGTATCGACTCGTTCGAAAAAGCCAAAGCATATTTTCGACCGTCCATTCAGCAACTGCACGATCCGTTTTTGATGGATGGAATGTATGTTGCAGTGGAACGTATGCTGCGGGCTCGCGATCAACGAGAAAAAATTCTTGTCTATGGCGATTACGATGTTGACGGCACCAACGGTGCTAGTATGCTTTACTTATACTTTAAAGAAATTGGCTGTGAAACGGCATACTATATTCCGGACCGCCTCTCGGAAGGATACGGCATCTCCCAAAAAGGAGTAGAGTATGCAAAGAAAGAAGGATTTACACTTCTTGTCGCAATTGATTGCGGTATCACCGCGCTCGCCCAAGTGGAATATGCACGCCAACTCGGCATCGACGTTATCATCTGTGATCATCACGAACCGGCCGAAGAATTACCTCATGCTGTTGCAGTGCTCGATCCGTTAAAAGAACAATGTCGTTATCCATTCAAAAGTTTATGCGGAACCGGCGTCGGCTACAAGTTCATTCAAGCTATCGCCCGCACTCTCAACCATGAACACCTTGTTGAGAAGTACGTTGATTTCGTTGCACTGGCAACAACGGCAGATATTGTACCACTCGTTGATGAGAACCGAGTCTTCGTCAGTCTTGGACTTCAACAAATCAATTCCTCGCCGCGGCCGGGCATTCGTGCCTTACTGGAAAGTGCCGGCTTAAAAATCGGACATATCACAACGGGGCAGATTGTTTTTGCCATGGCACCACGCATCAATGCAGTGGGAAGACTTGGCGATGCAAAACGGGCTGTGGAATTGCTCATCAGCGATGATTATGAAACATCAATTCAGTTTGCGCGTGTTCTTGAACAGGAAAATTACAACAGAAGAAAAATTGACGAAGATGTTTTTGAAGAAGCACAAAGTCTTGTTGAAGAATACTTTAAAAAATATGGCGACGGTGCTATTGTGATGCACCAAGAGCAATGGCACCCCGGCGTGGTGGGTATTGTTGCCTCGCGGATGGTTGAAAAATATTATCGCCCGACAATTATGCTGACCACTGTTGAAGGAGTTGCCAAAGGTTCGGCACGAAGTATTTCCGGCGTCAATATTCACCAGGCGTTGAAATCAGTTGAAGACAAACTTCTCCAGTTCGGCGGCCATAAGTATGCCGCCGGCGTCAGCATCGACCTCGATCGCATTGACGAATTCCGCGAAGCATTCAACGCCGTCATCAAAGAAATGCTGACAGATGATTTGCTGGTTCCGGAAATTCATATTGATACAGAAATTGATCTTTCAGAACTGTCGCCAAAGTATCTTCGCGTATTGAAACAATTCGCTCCCTTCGGTCCGCAAAACATGAGGCCAACTTTCCTTGCCAAACAAGTGCACGTCGTCGGACTTCCGAGAATTGTTGGAAAAGATCACCTCCGATTCAAAGTAAAAAAGAACGGCATTACATTCGATTGCATTGGATTCGGATTAGGACGTCTGTTGGAGCACGTGAAAGAGAAATTAAACGGATTGGATATTGTTTTTTCGATTGACGAAAGCGATTTTACAGGTGTTGCATTAGCACAGTTGAAGATAAAAGATTTGAAATAACATACAGGAAGAGACCAGACATCTTCTTCAAAAAATATCTACAGACGTTGAGTAGGCACACACGAATAGTCACAATGTCTGATACCTTACAAATTGAAAATGATCATTCTTGGTATTGATCCCGGAACATTAATTACCGGCTACGGTGTCATTGAAAGAGCCGGTGACCGTCTTTCGCTACTTGATGTCGGCATTATTAAAAACAATCCGTCTGTTTCGATGCCGTTGCGATTAAAAAAAATTTACTCAACACTCACGAAGGTGATCAAACAATTTTATCCAGATGAATTTGCTATTGAAACGGCGTTTTACTCTAATAATGCTCAATCGGCGTTGAAGATTGGCCAAGCACGCGGTGTTTCCATTCTTGCAGGAATTAATTACGACATTCCCATTACAGAATATTCACCACGCGAAATAAAAAAAGCGGTCACCGGAAAAGGCGCAGCATCCAAAGAACAAGTTCAATACATGATGATGTCGCTGCTGAAATTAAAAATAAAACCGAAGTATTTCGATTCGACCGATGCACTGGCGGTTGCCGTGTGCCACGCATTTCGGATTTCAACTACCCGCGCGCTTCGCACATCAAAAAACCGACAGTCAAGGAACACTGCAAAGGGTTCTTTAGATTGGAAATCGTATATTGAAATACATCCGGAAAAAGTGATACGGTTGCGCAGGTAGTACTACCTGAACATAACGATTTGAACTCCTAACAGTATATCCTCTATGATTACGTTTCTCCACGGTATATTAGCAAAAAAATATCCTACCGAGATTGTCGTCGATGTGCAAGGTGTCGGATATGCCGTCAACATTTCTCTTTCTACCTACGAACAGTTGCCGGAGATAAATTCTGAAATCCATATTCTCACCTACCATCACATCCGTGACGATGCCCACCTGTTGTACGGATTCATGAACGAAAGTGAACGCGAGATGTTCAAATTGCTTATCAGCGTTTCCGGCATCGGACCAAAAATGGCACAAACAATTTTATCAGGAGTTCGGCCAGATGAATTAATTCGTACCATTGCACATAGCGCTCTTTCATCGCTTACCGCAATTCCCGGTATCGGAAAGAAAACCGCCGAGCGGCTTATTGTCGAATTAAAAGACAAAGTCACGAAGATTGAAGAAACTGAAAAGATTATTGACCTCCCGACCTCTTCTTCTTCCATTCGTAACGAAGCGTTAAACGCTCTTATATCACTTGGCTATACTCGCGAAAAAGGAGAGCAGGCGTTGCGGACAGTTTTCAATGAACTGAACGGTAAAACAATTACCGTAGAAGAACTGATTAAACGAGCATTGCAAGTACGATGACATCGACTTTTCAAATCTTTACGATTTGGAAAGTCGGTTACCCAGATTATATTTTTGCCTTCCTCAAGCGCAGTGAATTTGTTACTACACTGACAGAACTAAACGCCATCGCTGCGGCTGCAAACGTCGGACTCAACATTCCAAACGCGGCAAGAGGAATTCCAATGACGTTGTAAATGAATGCCCAAAAGAGATTTTCTTTGATTGTTCTGATTGTACGTCGCGACAGTACGATAGCGCGAACCACCGCTACTAGATCATGACGCATTAAAACAACATCTGCAGTTTCCAACGCCACATCAATTCCTGATCCCATTGCCATGCTTACCTGTGCCTGTGCCAGCGCCGGCGCATCGTTGATTCCATCACCCACCATTGCCACTATTTCGCCTTTTGCCTGCAAGTGTTTAATAAACTCCGCCTTTTCTTTCGGTAAAACATTGGCAACAACAGTATCGACACCTACTTCTTTTGCAATTGCCTCTGCCGTAATTTTATTGTCACCGGTCAATAAAGCAATGTTGATGTTCATTGAATGCAATTGTTGAATTGCTGCTTTCGAAGTAGGCCGAACTGTATCTGCAATTGCAATGAGACCGGCAATTTTTCTATCCACACCGACAAAGATGACCGTCTTTCCTTCTTTTTGGAGATTGAGCGCTAATTCATTCGCAGAAGAAATGTTGATGAGCGATTCTCTCAGGAACATCTCTTTCCCGATAGTGATATTCTTTCCATTCACTTTCCCTGTCACACCAAAACCGGGATTTGCAAGAAACGAAGTCACCGGTTGCACGACAATGTTCTTGTTGGCGGCATACTCTACAATCGCTTTCGACAACGGATGCTCCGACTGATACTCAAGCGAAGCCGAAAGCATGAGCAATTCTTCCTCAGAAAAACCATTGAGTGGAACTACGTCTACCACCGATGGCTTCCCTTCCGTCACAGTTCCGGTTTTATCAAATACAACCGTCGTAATTGAGCCTGCTCGTTCTAAACTTTCTGCATTTTTTATTAACACGCCAAGTGTTGCACCGCGTCCTGTCCCCACCATAATGGCAGTCGGGGTTGCAAGCCCAAGGGCACACGGACAGGCGATAATTAACACAGCAATCGCATGAATGAGCGCCTGAGTAAATTCCAAATTTCCGACAAGAAATCCGACAAAGAATGTGAAGATAGCAATACCAATGACGGTGGGAACAAAAACTGATGCAATCTTGTCCGCCAATGATTGAATGGGGGCTTTCGAACCTTGTGCTTCTTCAACAAGACGTACAATTTGTGCCAGCATCGTATTACGTCCGACTGCAACAGCACGAAATTCAATACTGCCGGTTGTGTTGAGCGTTCCGCCAATGACGTTGTCCCCTCTCTTCTTTTGGACAGGAATACTTTCGCCCGTCATCATTGATTCATCAATTGATGTTTCTCCGCTTTCAATGATGCCGTCAACCGGTATTTTTTCGCCCGGCCGAACCATAATGATATCGCCAACAACAACATCTTCAACAGCAACATCCAGATACACTCCGTCTTTTTTCACGTGCGCAGTTTTCGGTTGAATAGACATCAGCGTCTTCATTGCATCAGACGCACGTTGTTTTGCCCGCGCTTCAAGAACTTTTCCCAACAGAATCAACGTAATAATCGTCGCCGCCGTATCATAATACACATCCATCGTGTTGACTGATGCAGGAAGCCAATCGGGAAACAAAACAACAACAGAACTGTAAAGGTATGCTACACCGGTTCCAACGGCAACAAGTGTATTCATATCTGTTTCGAATCGTTTTGCAAGTTTCCACGCAACAGAGAAAAATCGTTTCCCCCCAACAAACATCACAACGGTTGTTGCCAGAAAAAGAATTTTGTTCACATCATCCATGCCGAGCGGTGAGACCGACATAAACCAATCGGTCATCGAAACCATACTGAGTATCATAATCGGCACTGTCAGTATTGCGCTGAGGAGAAATTCCCGTTTTAGTTTAAGGTAGCCGACTGAAACTTCGGAAGGTTGCACTTTATCATTCACTGCCGACAAGATTAATTTATAACCAGCTTCTTCCACTGCTTTTGCCATTTGCTCCGCTGTAACAAGAGATGGATTAAATTTTACTGTTGCTTTTTCCGTCGCGAGATTAACAGCAGCGGTTTCCACACCAGGAATGCGGGCTAATGATTTTTCCACTCGTGCAACACAACTGGCGCAGGTCATTCCTTCAACAGGCAGCGTTAATGTTTGAACTTTTGTTTCCATCATGTATCATCAAGGTTAGTAACGTGACTGTCACTGAAAGGTGACGGACACGATTGAGTTACCGATGTTATGCAATGATAAAAGTATAATCATGCTTACCGAGCCCCGATGTATTGGGACAAGTTGAAGCATATGAGGTTTCTGCATAACGTGAGTTAGTTATTGTATTGAAACCACTGAATACCCCGCCTCTTCCACCGCTTTTGAAAGTTCTTCCTTCAATGTCGGCCTTTCTTCTGCTTCAACCATGGCAGAACCGATCTTCACTTCTTTAATATTCAGTGCAGGGATTTTCGACAATTCTTTCTTTACAGACATGACGCAATGTCCGCAGGTCATTCCTTCGATTGTAACTTTATATTCGTTCATTGTTCTACTCCTTTGAAGACTGATCCATATTTCTGCTAACGTTTGTGATAACTGTTTCTTCCACTGCAAATGTACACACCACAAACCCCGAAAACGTTATATTTTTTGAATTTTTTGTTACAGAATTTTCCGGCTTCTACAATAACACCACGGCATTTCAACTATGGTGATAGGACGTCAAGCTTCGATGAAGTTCGTTATCAAGACGACAAAAGTCGAATCAACTTCTTACCGGACTTTATCGATTGACTTCCTTTTTTCTTGTTTGATTTCTTTGAAGTGACTGGGAGTAAATCCGGTTACCTGTTTAAATTGATTGGATAGATGCTGCACACTGCTGTAGCCGAGTTTGTACGAAATTTCGCTCAACGTCAGTTCACCGTATACCAGCAATTCTTTCACACGTTCAATTTTCTGGGCGATAAAATATTTTTCAATCGTCGTATTTTCGACCGAAGAAAATAACTTACTGAGCGTGTGGTAGTCATGCTTTACTTGTTTGACAAGGTAGTCAGAGATATTTTCGCGCAGTTCCTCCAGTTTATTGGAGTGGTGGACCAGTTCAATAATTGCTTTTTTCACAGCTTCAACGACTTTCCCTTTTTTATCTTCTATCAATTCAAAACCGTTGCGCGCCAGAACAGTTTTCACTTTTTCGATCTCCACAGGAGGGTTGTCATATAACTTCACTTCGCCTAATGTTACATGACAGATGCGGTAGCCAAGGTTAGTCAATTCTTCCCGCACGACGCGAATACATCGGTCGCATACCATGTTCTTGATGTAGAGTGTAAGAGTCGTCTCACCATGCTTCATAGCATTGCTCCTTCTATTGCACAAAAAGATAAGAATTTATTGTGTGCATTCAAACGTGCCCTCTACTTGAAACTCCACAAAAGTTTGAGTACATAAAGAGAAAAGGAACACAAATGAAATTTTTCAAACTCTGTACTTTCTTCTTCACTGTTCAAGTTACACTTGCGCAAGTAACGGTGGTTGAAGATTCCCTTTTCTCACCGTCGGTAAACGCAACAATGAAATTCTACGCAATACTTCCTGACGGTTATGCACAATCACAAGAACGATATCCGACTATTTATTTGCTTCATGGGTATGGCGGTGATTATACCAATTGGGTGAAACTGACGGACATTATACGCTACGCAAAAAAGTACAAATTCATTATCATTACCCCTGATGCAAAAAACAGTTGGTATGCAAACTCACCGGTACTGCACAACGCCAACTATGAAGATTACATTGTAAAGGATGTTATTCCATTTGTTGATAGAAAATATCGAACCATTCAATCAAAATTCTTTCGAGCCATTGTCGGTCTTTCCATGGGTGGATATGGTGCAGCAAAGTTTGGCATTAAATATCCCGGGATGTTTTTCTTCGCCGGCTGTTTAAGTCCTGCACTTCACGTGCCGACCAGTTTGGAAGATTCTACCATTCTGATTCGTCGTTCAAAAGAATTGGCTGAAAGTATAAAACAAATGTTTGGCTTTCCACGCAACGCACAATGGAACGACAATCATGTGTATGCTCTTTTGGACAAAGCCAACAGTACCTTGCTTCCCTACTTTTATCTTGCCGTCGGGTCGCAGGACGGCTTTTTTGACATTATTGATCACACACACACCTTTACTGCAGCATTGCGGAAAAAAGGAATACACTTTGAAATGCACGAAACGGCAGGCGGACACGACTGGAAGTTTTGGGATAAAGAAATTGCAATTGTTTTACAACGCATTGCAGAAATGGTATCGAAAAAACAATGACGATTCACTATTTCCAAACAAATTCGTTTGAGTGGAAAAGCCATTAAAAAGAATAAATTTGGACAAGTGTTTTACTAGAATAGAAAGTAGGTCCAATGCGTTAAAAAAAGTGCGATGGGCGCGAAATTTCGGCGGACAGAGCGAATGGGAAGCGATGAATGACGGGACTTTTGATTTCTGCATTCAACGGAGAAACCTTGAGATAAACACAGCGCTTTCTGTGCAGAAATCAACGGGCAAGAGCGAACGGGATTCATCGCGAGCGTTAAATTTCGCAAGGAGTTCTTTTGCTTCTTTTCTTGCTCCGTCAAGAAAAGAAGACCATACATTTTGAAATTTATTTTGGACAAGTCTGATGACGATTAAAAACCATACAACACATACAAATATCGACACGTTGCTCCGTTCCAATATCCGGATGTTGGGTAACCTTCTTGGTGAAGTTATCACAGAGCAGGAAGGGAAAGAGTTCTTCGACTTGGAAGAGTACGTCCGTCATTCAACAAAAAAATACCGTGCACTACGCCAAGTCAGCATCACGAAAAAATTAGCGAAGAAAATCGCCTCGCTCGATCCCGCACTCATGAAGAAACTTATCAGAGCGTTTTCGATTTACTTTCAACTGGTCAACATTGCAGAACAATATCACCGCATCCAACGGCTTCGCGAACAGAAAAAACAGGGAAGTCAACACTACCCGCAGGGCTCATTGCGAAGAACACTTCAGTTTGCCAAGAAAAAAAATGTTACGGCAAAAGAAATTGCTGAATTTTTATCGCGAATTTTTATTTCACCTGTCTTCACTGCACACCCCACAGAAGCCATGCGCAGAACTGTGCTGGAGAAACATTCCCGCATTTGGAATGCTCTTGAGGAACTCGGCCGGAAAAATCTTCTGCCGGACGAAAAAGAGATGGTTCTTCACGATTTGAAAAGGCTCATCACAAGTCTTTGGCAGACAGAAGAAACCCGATCGTACGATATTTCACCGCTCGACGAAGTAACAAACGGTTTATACTATTTCCGCACGGTACTCAACGATGCCATCCCTGCTTTTTACGAAGAACTGGAACGGGCATTGGAGGATACGTACCCAACGTTAGCAAAAGATATTCCGACATTCATTCATTTCGGTTCGTGGATGGGCGGCGATAGAGATGGAAATCCCTTTGTTACAGCGACCATCACTTGGGCCACCCTCAAGCGGCAGTCTTCGTTGATTATTGACTACTACCTCCATGAACTTGAATTGCTGTACACCGAGCACAGCGAGTCAACAAAAACTGTCGGCGTTACTCAAGAACTGCTATCCTCTATTGAACAAGATTCGGATCGCGATAACGAAGGAATGTATTCATTCATCCGGAACAAACACGAAATCTACCGTCTGAAACTAGCACAAGTGTACGAAAAACTCCAACGCTTCAAACAACGACTTGAAGGTACAAAGACCGAGAACAAACCCTTCTATGCTTCTGCAGATGATTTTGTTGCAGATTTGAAATTGATTTCGGATAGTTTAACAAAAAACAAAGGAGAAATCCTCGCCCAGGGCAGACTGAAACACCTGATTCGAAACGTAGAAACATTTGGATTCCATCTTGCAACACTGGATATTCGACAACACCGAAATGTACACGCCGCTGCGCTAAAGGAAATTTGTTTACAGATCGGCGTACCATACCCGCAATTTTCCGATGAGGAACGGATTGCATGGCTGACAGATACCATCAGTACTTCTCCCCCCCTTGCATTCAACGAAGATGTCTTGAGTGATCAGTCAAAAGAATTGCTTGCTACGTTCCGAATCATCCGCAGGGCATTACATACTATCGGTACTCGTACAATTCGCTCTTACATCATCAGCATGACAAAATCTCCTGCCGATGTACTCGAAGTTCTGCTGTTGATGAAAATTACCGGACTTCTGGATACAACGAAGGAAGAATGGAGTTGCGCGCTGAACATTGTGCCATTGTTTGAAACGATTGACGATCTTCGTTCTTCTGTTGCAATGATGGAGAAGTTATACACCAATGGCGCATACAACAAATATCTGATAGCCCGCCGTCAGCATCAGGAAATAATGCTCGGCTATTCTGACAGCAGTAAAGATGGGGGTATTGTTGCTTCGAATTGGGAACTGTATAAAGCACAGCGGGCGCTGGCTAAATGTTCTGCAAAATACAATGTTGACTGGATGTTCTTTCATGGGCGAGGCGGAACAGTAGGTCGGGGCGGTGGTCCGGAATTTCAGGCAATTATGGCGCTCAATGGACATTCGATCAACGGTCGAATTAAAATTACAGAACAAGGAGAAGTGATCTCACTGAAGTATTCACAAAAAGAAATCGCTCAACGCACACTTGAACTGACCACTTCCGCGATGTTGCTGAAATTTTTTGACAAGACCAATCTCAGCAAGGTGAAAGTTGCCAACCATCCGCAATGGCTGAAGGTGATGGAAGATGTCTCCGAAACAAGTTACAGGGCATACCGAAACATTGTGTACGAAAATCCGG
The DNA here is from genome assembly GCA_040753935.1 of Bacteroidota bacterium. GTDB lineage: Bacteria > Bacteroidota > Ignavibacteria > UBA10030 > UBA8401 > SpSt-333. The sequence goes on from JBFMDF010000029.1 coordinate 12,921, forward strand.
ATCTGGCAAAGTACTATTTTCAGGCAACGCCGCTCAAAGAAATTACTCGAATGAAAATCGGTTCGCGTCCCGCAAAACGTATTGACAGCGAACGCATAGAAGATTTGCGCGCCATTCCGTGGGTGTTTGCCTGGATGCAGAGCCGTCACAATCTTCCCGGCTGGCTCGGCGTTGATGTGGGTCTTCTGAAAACAACTTCGGCAAGCATTTCATCGCTTCGGTTGATGTATAAACATTGGGAATTTTTTAAGGCAATGATTGATAATATTCAAATGATTATTGCAAAGGCAGACTTTGATATTGCGCGATATTATGCCAACGTGGTGGAGCCGAAATCGTTAGGCGAAAATATCTTCAGCACGTTGCATCGGCATTTTGAACAAGCAAGGCGTGCAATTGTGGCGGTTTCAGCACAGAAAAATATTCTGGACAACAATCCTACCCTTCAGCGTTCCATTATGTTGCGAAATCCGTACGTCGACCCGATGAGTTTTATGCAGGTGGAATTGATGAAGCGATTGAGAAAAAAAGATGTGACCGCTGAAGAACGGAAAGAATTAGAAGAGGCAATATTTCTTTCCATCAACGGCATTGCGGCCGGATTAAGAAATACGGGGTAAGGTTGCTGGTGCAACTCGCTTCAACAGTAAGTCGCACCTAGTA
>JBFMDF010000030.1:0-12968 GCA_040753935.1 Bacteroidota bacterium
TCTTCCTCTTTACTACCGATTCAAAGAACGATTGAGCCTCTTTGTATTTGCGCTCCGCAATCAGTTTAATGCCGGTACTATCAACCTGGGCCACACCTGCGCTGACTGCTGCCAGCATGAGAACACAAAATTGACGAGAGAAGGTCATACTTCAATTGTATTATTTTTTATCAGAACCTGGAGCCATCGCAAATCTCTTTGCCTGATTTTCCACTTTCACCACCGATCCGTCTTCAAGATCGCGATTGATCGCTTTGTATGAACCGCTTACAACTTCCACTCCTTCTACTGCGCCTTCAACAATCTCAACATACCCTTCATCGTTGATGCCGCGTTTGACCGGCACCATCTTTGCCTTCCCATTCTCTACAACAAAAATACATTCTATGGGTTTCTCATTCATCGCAAACCCCTGACTACCTTGCTCACCTTCACCGCCGTCTGCAGGTTTTGCTCCACCCTTTGGCTTCGGCGTGCGCGTTGTTACACTTTGAATCGGCACAGCCAATACGTTATGCTTGGTCTCCGTTTCAATATCGGCAGTCATCGACATTCCCGGTCGAAGTGGAACATCTCGGTTCAGAACACGAATTTTTACTTGAAAATTGGTGACTTCGTCTTGAGTACCTACACCTTTGGAAGTTGCTGTATTCGCTATCTCGTACACTACTCCGACAAATTTTCGATCTGGAAATGCATCAATGGTAATCCGCGCCGTATCGCCGATGGAAATGAGGACGATGTCGTTTTCTCCGACATCCACACGCGCCTCCATTGAATTTAAATCAGCAACGGTCATAATATGCGTACCTTGCATAAAACTACTGCCGCTGACTCGTTCGCCGACTTCAGAAAGCAGTTGCGAAATGGTTCCATTCATCGGAGCGTAAATGGAAGTTTTGGCTAAACTTTCACGCGCATCGCGCAACGATGCTTCGGCTTGACGAATACCCGCTTGCGCTGATTCGTATTGCGATTTGGCAATATTTAACGACGTCTTTGCGGCAATAAATTCTTGCTCAGACAGCAGCGACTTTTGATATAGTTCAACTGCGCGTTTATATTCAGATTCCACTTTTTCGAGATTGGCTTTTTGCAAACTGAGACTAGCCCGCGCCGAAGAAAGTCCGGCCTCTGCCCGATCAACCTGCGCCTGATACTGATCTGGTTTGATGCGTACCAGCAGATCACCTTTCTTCACTCTGTCTCCTTCTTTTACCGGCAACGCAATAATCTCACCGCTCACTTCGGCGTTGATCTTCACCATCGTTTCCGGCTGAATTTTCCCCGACGCATTGACGATTTGCGTAATCGTCCGTCTTTCTATTTTTTCAGTTTGGACAGAAACGATATTTTCTTTTTTGCTCCCTAAAGCGACAACGAGGATAAGGATAACTGCAACCACTCCTATTCCTGAGAAAATGAATATCTTCTTTTTATTCTTTTTACCATTTGCCATACGTACTCCGTATAAATAAAATTAGTATTTATCTCTACCGACAGCAATTCTGAATTGTTGTTTTGCATATAAGAAATCGTACGCCGCACTCACCTTGTTGCTGAGTGCATTGGTATAGTTCGCTGTTGCTACCAACAAATCAAGAAGCGTGTTGGAACCAAGGTTGTACCGCTCTTCAGCAATCCGCCGGTCTTCTTCTGCAGAAACAACATTCTTCAGCGATACTTCAACTTTTTTCCGTGCCGTTTCAAGGTTCAATAACGCTGTACGAATTTCTTTCTGCACTTTTCGTTTTGTCTGTTCAAGATTCTGCTGGGCTAACTCATAGTTCAACTGACTGGTTTGCACAGCAGTGCTAACCTGAAAGCCGCTGAAGATAGGAACTCGGACCGTGAGTGCGATATCCCACTCTCCACGGTCGGTAAAATTTGAGAAGTCATTCCCACCAATGAACCGCTGGCCGTATCCGCCACTAAACGTTAAAGACGGATAGTGCCCCAACTTTGCAATAGTTAAACTGTTCGCCGAAGCATCCCGTGAAAGAAGCGATGCCTGATAATCAGGGCGTGATGCAAGCGCCTCTTCGACAAGTTTGTCGTAATCGTACATTTCGCTTTTGTAGGTGCTGTCTATCTGCTCGACTTCTTTCAGCACTCCTTCGTCATCCAGCTCATACTCTGCTGTTACGTCTAATGCCAATAAATAGAGTAGTTCGTTTTTTGAATTGTCGTACGCACTTTGCGCATTGATGACCGCTAATTCATCATTTGCTGTTTGCACCTGCTGACGATAGAGATCCGCTTTTGCCACGGCACCCACTTTGTTTGATTCTTCAATGCGTGAAAGTTGCTGGCGACTTCGTTTCAAATTGTCTTCACTTACTTTCAGGAGTTGTTTATTTCTCAACACCGTCAAATATGCCTGTTGCACAGCCAAAGCAATGGATTGACGACTTTGTTGATAATCATACTCGGATGCGCCGGCCAGATTTTTTGCTCTTTCGATAGAAGAAAAATTTGTCAGGCCGTTCGAAATAGTAATGCTGGCATCCACCGACGCTACGGTGCTCCCGCCAGCCGAAACACCCGAAGGTAGCAATGGAGTTGCATCAAATGATGCACCGCTTCGGCTCCACGTACCGCTGGCGCTGACGTTGGGAAGAAGCCTGCCGTATTCAGTTAACACACCTGACCGTTGAATTTCCATTTGGTTTTTAGCACCGATAATTGAAATGTTTCGTTCGAGTGCTATTTGAATTGCCCGCTGAAGTGAAAGTTTTTCCTGAGCTGTTGTTGTGGTAAGTGTAAGCGTTGAAAAGAAAACAATTACCAGGATGTTTTTCATTGAGTTCTCCACAATAGAGTTAAAACTATGCTGAATTAACGAATTACAATGCTAAAAGTTGCACTAATTAACGAAATTTTTCCGGTAAAACACAGTGTATTGTCGGTAAACCATCTCCAATGGTTACAGTATAAAGACACAAAAACTAGTGGAAAGTTTAGCGAAGCGCCTCATAGATGGCGTTATGAACTGCAGGTCGCACACGAAATATTTTGGAGCTATTGCGGGACGGATACACCCGATTGGTAAGAAAGATGATGATGATTTTTCTCTCAGGATCAACAACAACAGAAGTGCCGGTAAAGCCGGTGTGAAGAAATGTTTTCATCGAAGTATATTTTCCCGAGAATGATGCATCAGACGATTTCGTATCCCATCCTATACCCCGACTCGACTTTTCAGATTGACGAGTAGTAAATTGTTTGATTGTTTTCTCCTGCAGATAACGTGTCCCTCCATACACGCCGCCGTTCAATTCCATTTGTAAAATTTTTACAAGGTCTCCTGCCGTCGAAAAAAGTCCGGCATGCCCGGAAACGCCGCCAAGTGTCGCGGCATTTTCATCATGCACTCGTCCTTTCACTGCCGTGTACGTTTTTTTCCAAAATGAATCAATCTCAGTCGGCACAACTCGGTGCCACAACGATGGCGACGGGTTGTACATCGTATTCTTCATTCCAAGAGGTTTAAAAAATACAGAATCAACGTACTTATCAAGTGTTGTTTTTGTTACCCGTTCAATAACCTTCCCCATCGTAATCAGTCCAAGGTCAGAGTAAATGGTGGAGTCGCCTGTGGCATACACGAGCGGTGCGGCAAAGATTGAATCGAGTACGCATTTCGGAGAATCGCAAATTTCATAATACTTTCTCCATGCCTGTAGTCCGCTGTTGTGCACCATTAAATTGTAGAGCGTAATCTTGTCTTTGCCGTTTTGTCCGAACTCAGGGATATATTTCACGACCGGATCATTCAATGAAATTTTCCCCTCATCAACAAGACGCATCACAGCGCTGGTGGTAGCAATGACTTTTGTAACGGAAGCAAGATCAAATATTGCATCCGTCGTCATTGGCACCGCCGTTGGATGATATGTCATTCGACCGTATGCCTTTTCATGAACCACCACACCATCCTTTGCAACAAGGAGTACAGCCCCTGGAAATGCTGAGTCGGCAATAGCCCGAGTGATAATTGTATCGACGTTGTGCAGTGCAACCGGATCAAATCCAACATCAGACGGTTTACCATAACTGATGACAATGGGATCATACGTCACGCCGTCACCAAACTTGTACTTCCCCGGAATTGTGATAGGCAATTTGCCGCGCGCGGGTTGTTCTCCAAAAAGTACTTCTATGCATGCTTCTTCAGAAACCGTACTTGAACTATATGCCTGTACAAACGCCGCGAACGTCGGTAACTCCTGTACGACGTACGGATTTCCCGTTGAGATGCCAATCATTGGTTTTCGAAGCGCCGCCAAATCGTTCACCAACTGTACGACTTTGGAAGGAATAAAACCGGACATCGCTCCTGAACGCATTTGATAGTTGAATTGACAGATGAGAAGATCCGCTTTTTTCGCCTTGGCAAGAGCATCATCGAATTCCATTTTGTTGCTTCGCGGATCAATAATGACAGCATCGGCAGAAGCACGCTGACGGAATTCGGAAAGGAGTTCTCTATTCCCCGTCGGGTCCTCTGTATCAGAAAAAACAATGAACGCCACTTTCGTTCCGTTGATATTCTTCAGCGGAAAAATGCCGCTTTCGTTACCGAGCACGGTAATAGATTTCCGGGCAATTTCTTTCGCAAGATCTCTATGCGATTTAATACCGACAACATTGTTGACCGAATCAACATCAACCAAACGACGGGAAGATAGCCCAACCCATTGCTTCATTTCCAGAATTTTTCGTACAGATTCATCTAACCGCTGTTGTGAAATTTCTTTGCGTTGTACTGCCCCAATAAGAGAATCGATTGCTTCGTCAGTATTCGGCGACATCAAGAGCATATCCGCGCCTGCTTTAACGGCGCGAACGGCTGCTTCGCCTGCATTGAAGAGTTTGCTAATTCCTTTCATGGTAAGTGCATCAGTAACAACTAAACCATGAAATCCTAATTCTTCTTTCAACAATTTTGTTATCACATTCGGTGAAGAAGTTGCCGGAAGAGAATCGGAACTATCAAATGCTGTCACATGAATATGTGCAGTCATGACCGACAGTACACCATTCTTGATAGCATCTCGGAAAGGATACAATTCCACGCTGTCCATCCGTTCCCGTGAAAAACGAAGTGATGGAAGATCGAGATGTGTATCGATATCCGTGTCTCCATGACCGGGGAAATGTTTGACTGTCGCCATCAGTTTTCCATCTTGTTGCCCCCGAATCACTGCGCGTGACATTGCCGCAACTAATGTTGCGTCTTCACCAAAGGAACGCGTATTGATGACAGGATTTTTCGGATTGTTGTTGACATCAACAACCGGCGAATAGTTTTGATGAACACCGAGGGCGCGTGCTTCTCTGGCGATTGCTACTCCCATTTGATAGGCGAGATTTGTATCTCTTGTTGCACCCAGCGCCATAGCGCGAGGAAATGTTGTTGCCTGACCGATTCTCATTCCAGCGCCCCACTCAAAATCAACGGTAATGAGCAGCGGCGTTGTTGCCAGTGATTGCAGTTTGTTGATCTGCACGGGAAATTCATACACTCCGCCGGTAGAAAAATAAAATCCTCCGACTTTTTTTTCTGTGGTGTAGCGAACTAACTCCTGCCACCGTCGTGAATCGGATGGCAGGTAGTGAGACGTTGTCCAGACAATCATTAATTGTCCCACTTTTTCTTCCAACGTCATAGCGTGGAGAGTGGAATCAACCCAAGACGGTGCAGGTGCTCTTTCCTCTTGAAGCAACGAAGATGGAACGCTGGATTGCCGAAGTGATTCAGCAACGTTAGTTGTTGAGCATCGAAGAGCACATAATGAAATGGAAACAACGAAAAGTAGGCGTTTCATACTTTTGATTGTGCGCGCATAGCCAAAATTGCAGCGCCATAGGCCGGCGATGCCATTGGCTCAATCATGGAAACCAATGAAATGTTTTCTTGAATATACTTCCTCAGCAGTTCCGACAGGATGGTGCGATTTGCAATCAACCCGCCAACGAACGCAAGTTTGACTTTTGATTTCACTTTGGATCTGGTCGTCGAAAGAATTTCCGATGCCGCTACTCTCACATGTTCCGCCAATTCGATAACAGCCTGTTCAATGATGAGTGTGCAAACTTTGTCTTTCTTCCGAGCCGCTTCCATTACCAGCGGCGCAACGGAAGCAAGATCAAATCCCTCTTTATATACCGCGTTAATAATTGCTGCTTGATCTGTAAAACCAAATTTCCCGGCAAGCATTTTCGTCAGTGTTGTTTTCTCTCCGCGTCCATCAAGATGTCGTGTTACGGCAGTTACTCCGTGCTTTCCAATATAGTATCCGCTCCCTTCATCGCCTAGAACTCGTCCCCACCCACCAACGCGGAGAATACGTCCTTTTTCATCTTTTCCAAAGGCAATTGAGCCTGTTCCTGCAATAAGAATAATTCCAGCACCACCTTTGAACGCACCTTCAAGTGCAATGCGGGCATCGCTTTCAATAATGATGTTGTTCAGCGGCGATTTTTTCTTCCGTGCATATCGGTGCAATCCTTCCGCCATCCGTTGCTGATCACCAACCCGTCCGGCTCCGGTCAGTCCGCACGCAACTGAAAGAAGATTATGTGTTGAAGCACCAACCGACTCACAGCATGACCGGATGAGCGAAAAAATTGTCTCTACGGCTTTCTCTAAACCAATGATTTGAAAATTAGACGGTCCGCCAAAATGTTCGGCGAGAATATTTCCATGCCTATCAGTAATCACGGCGTGCGTTTTTGTTCCGCCACCGTCAATGCCGATGATAAATGTCGGTTTGTTGTTTTTCATTTTTTCTTCCCAAATTCTTCCGGTATTCTCACCAGAGCCGCAACGACAAACCCCGGTATGGTTGACGCCATCACCCACAAAAAGAAATTCTTGTATCCGATTTGATCTTGCAGCCAGCCGCTGAACATGCCGGGGAGCATCATTCCCAACGCCATAAAGCCGGTGCAGATAGCGTAGTGTGCGGTTTTGTGTTCACCATCAGAAACCAAAATCATATACAGCATATATGCAGTAAACCCGAAGCCGTACCCGAACTGTTCAATTGCTACCGCTGCATTGATAACAAAAAAATTCTCCGGCTGAACCTGCGAAAGAAAAACAAAGGCGGCATCGGGCAAGTGAATTGAAAAGACCATAATCCACAGCCAAAATTTCAACCCTCGTTTCGAAATGACGTATCCGCCGAGAAGTCCACCGAGCGTAAGTGAAATAACGCCGACTGTCCCATACACAATACCGACTTCCTGCGTTGATAAGCCGAGTCCACCTTCATTACGCGGATCGAGCAAGAATGGCGTAACGAGTTTGACCAGTTGCGCTTCAGCAAACCGATACAACAGCAGGAAGAGAAGGATAACAACAATTTCTTTCTTCTTAAAAAATGCGGCAAAGGTGTTGAAAAATTCTTTGAAAATTTGACTCGACGAACTTTCCGCCAGTGTTGCTTTATCTGATACAGGATATGGCAGGAGAAACTTATGATAGATAAACAGCGCTATAAAAATTCCTGCCAACACAAAAAACGTTATCGACCATCCTGTAGCAATACTTCCGGTAGCATTTTCCAACCAGCCGGCAAGCACCACCAGCGCCCCTTGGCCGGTAATCATAGCAATGCGATAAAACGTACTGCGCACTCCTACAAATGCCGCCTGTTGATGCTGAGCAAGCGCCAGCATGTAAAATCCATCAGCGGCAATATCATGCGTTGCAGAACTGAATGCCATCAGCCAAAAAATTGCGAGTGTAACTTGAAAAAAATTAGACAGTGGAATGGTAAACGCCACCGCCGCCAAGGCGGCACCGATAAAAAGTTGTAACACCACTATCCAGAAGCGTTTTGTCTTGAACATATCCACAAATGGAGACCAGAGCGGCTTAATAACCCACGGCAAGTACAGCCAACTGGTGTACAGCGCAATGTCAGTATTTGAGATTCCCATTTTTTTGTACATGATAACCGAAATGCTCATTACCACCACGTACGGAATGCCCTGACCAAAGTAGAGTGAGGGAATCCACCACCAGGGACTGCGCGTTTTCTGTTCTGTTGCTTCCATACTATTCCTTCGTATAAGATGTCAATACAACTTCTTCAACTCTGCTCCACGAAAATAATGCTTTACAATATCTTCTGCCTTCCATCCTTGCACTGCCATCGCCGCCGCGCCGATTTGACACAATCCTACTCCGTGTCCCCAGCCGGCGCCGTTCAGCACAAAAGTTCCATTCTTCTTGTTGACGATAAACGCTGAACTATAGAGATGACTGTGAGAAAGCCAGCGCCGAATTTCGAGTTCCTTGCCGACTGTTAACGTTTTTTTCGAACCGACAATTTTCAACTTTGTAATGCGTCCGGAAGGTCCGCGATGAATCGGTATCAACTCCAACACATCGCCAAAATCAATGCCTGATTTTTTGTGAACCAATTCCGAAAGTTCTTGTTGTGTGTACTCTACGTTCCACCGAAAGAAGTCGGTGGTTTCCTGATCAAATGACGGAAGGATTTTCCGGAGAAGATTCTCGTCGGTGGTGTTGCAAAATGCAGATGGTGAAGAAAGAATCCATTGCGCCGCTTCTTCTTCGGTTGTAATGTGTGGATGGTTGATAGTAGAACAAGCTACCGTTGTCAAATACGGAACAGGTGTATCTGCCCACGCATGTTCAAATCGTTCCGTCAATCCGCCGCAAGATTTGTAGAAACGCGCATCGCAAATGTCATCGTTATAGACAAGAAACATGCCTCGCGTGTCGTCGATTGCTTGTTGTACTTCGGAAGAAATGATTCTTGAAATTCCCTGATATCGCTGACAATGGTCATCAGCACACACATCAAACATATCGTGATCTTCACGGTCATACCAGCGAATGATCTCCTGTTCAGTTTGAAACGAGCGTTGAGACGGAATACCCGCCGTCGAAAACTTTTTTTTCATCTCGAGCATGGCAACAAGCCAACTGCGCGATGTGATGGCGTGCGCTTTCAGCAACTCAGCCGGCGCCGTTGCGCTCATTTCCGATGAAATGACGCTTGCCAGATACCGTTCGACTGAAATGAGATTGATTGCCGCCATCGTTCCATTCTCACGGACGACAAGTTTCAATGCCCCTTCAAACGTCTGATCCTCTTTCCGCTCCCAATGGAAATGGATACCGAAAACCACATCGTGCAGTACAAACTTTCCTCCATTCAGCGGGGTGAATATAATTTCTTTTGCACGAACCAGTTCAATATCTTTTCCTCCCAACAGCACAATATCGCCGCCGAGAACTTTTGCGGAAAACTCGCCTGTTACAATCGCTTCCGGCGCAATCTTGAATTTTTCAAGGAGCACGCCACGAATTTCTTGAACGTGATCGATAACGCCAACACTGATTTTGGGTTCTTCAGAAATCATATCACGACTATATTGCTTCAATAATTTGTTCGAGAGTATATGAGGGAACAGAGACTTCGTCAAAGATTTGTTCAACCATCGGTGCGTCAACGCGGTAAAAATCTTTTTCAACCGGTGTAATCACCAATCCGCCAATATCAACCGCCGCCGGACTGATCAATACTTTTTCCTCCCCTTCTTTAAAATACACGTCGGGTCTATGTTTGGTGCGAGGAAAGACAACGATCCGCCAACAACCGCTGGTGTAGGAACACAGCGCATTCATCATTGGCTCATCCTCACTCTTCAGTATTCTACGCATCGCACCGGTTAAACGTAGAAACGTAAACTCCATATGTTGTTTGTTAGTACTTTCCAAAACAACTACTGACCTTCCATAGTTAGCAAGAAAAAAAATTTTAACGTCACCAAGTTGTCGATGAAAAATTTTCTGTTCTGAGGACTCGGCATCTGTTTCAACCGGAATGCTGTTTTTCGGGCTCGCCTGAAAGTGCATATGGTCGGGTGCCGAAGCGCCGCACTTCGGTCCGTTGTAAAAGATGGTGTGCGATGCCGAAAAATCTTCTGCCAACTCCAAGAACGGAATAACGTGCTCTTCTATCGACTGAGGAATGTGCTCAATGTGCGAAATCGTAAAATGTTCTTTGAAAATCGGCATTGGATTACACAATACAAGAAATTTTTCGCGATACAACACACCTTGTTGTTCCGGCGGCAGATGGTGCACACACAGAAAACATTTTCGCTCTTTGATGGATGCCGAATCAACCTTCGCGCCGGTACTGACAATTCTCTTGGGATTACATTGCAGGATGACCTCATACGTTCTGCACTCTATTGTTCTGTGGCGAACACCTGTCAGCGAATTCACTCCCTCCGCAAGCATCTGCCAGCGATGTTGCTGTTCCTGATACAGTGCAGAAGAGAGCATCGACAGCGACGGTGAAGAGGATTGAGGAAAACGCGAAAAGACTTTTTGTTCAACCATACCGTTACTGAATAATGCGGAAACCGATGAGATGATTGACGGAGGTTTTCCCCATTTGGAAGGGAGATTCTTCGACAAACTGAAATCCGAGTTTCTTATACCATTCCAACGATGGAATATTCTGCACCATCACCCCAAGCCACACTTCATTGAAGTGGAGTTCCTTTGCTTTCCGTTCAACAATTTTCAGAAGTTCGGTCCCAATCCCTTTCCCTTGAAATTCGGGAAGCACGTACAGCGACTCAAGGTAAAATCGATGTTGTTCTTGATTCACTTTCCCACGAGCATACCCTACAACATTTCTTTCCACCTCGGCAACATAACTCCATATCGTCTGGTCGTCATGCAGACGCGCAAAATTGATATCCGAATAATAATTATTGAAGTACCATTGAATATCTTTCATGGGAATAAAATCGGCATACGAGGCAACCCACGTGTTAAACAACACTTTCTGAGTTGCTGCAGTATCTTCCATCGTCCATTCGCGATATATCGGTTGCAGTGCCATCTATCGTTTCTTGTTTAACTGAATACGGGCGAGAATTTCAATGGTACGGATCTTGTCTTTGTAGAAATCGTTGCGATTGATTTTTTCAATTGGCAACGCCGCATCGGTGTTTCCTTCCCAGCGGCGGCAGTGATACAGCGATTCGTAGATACGCCCGATTTGATATTCACGAGACAACCGCAGTGCCACGGCGTAATCTTCTCCATAACTGGTGTTAGGAAGAAGAATTTTTCTGAGTAGGGCAGTATTGAAAGCGCGCGGCGCTCCCAGTCCGTTAATGCGAAGAGCATTGTTCCTGCCATTCTCCGGTGTCCATTCTTTATGATCAATCAAACCGGGAGGAATCGGTTCGAGCGCGGCATTGACAAGCGTGTACGACCCAATCACCATAGCAACATTTTCTGTACGGAACACATTGACAATTTTTTGCAGTGTATCGGGACCGGAATATAAATCGTCGGAATCGAGTTGCACCGCATACTTCCCGCAATGGTGAGAAAGCACAGCAACATTCCAACAGCCGCCGATGCCGAGGTCTTGACGTTCGGGGATAAGATGAATGATCCGTTGATCGTGCTCTGCGAGTTTCCGAAGGATGTGCGTGGTTCCGTCAGTCGAATGATTGTCGATAACAATTACATTAAAGGTAAAATCCGGCTTTTGCGACAGCACGCTGTTCACGGCATCGGCAATAGTTTTTTCTCTGTTACGCACGGGAATAATAACACTGGCTTCAACCGGAAATTGCTCCGTGAATTTCGGAACTTTGGCAAACTTCGGTTTCAAGTACGCACCAATGTTCTTCAAATGTGTTGTTGCAACACGTTCCAGCTCAATTTGCACTTGCCGATTGCGAGGGTCAACGTAATCGAACAACTTCTCTCCGCTTTTCCGCGTATCGGATTCTGTCTTCGTATACAGATACTCCTGAATATGAAAGATTTGGTGGTCGATAGAAACTTTCAACCGGAGATCATATAATCCAGCGCGTTCCACCTTTTCAATTTTTCCATATTTCTTCAACGCCTTTTTTATTGCCGAAGAGGAAAACAACATCAGCGCGCCAAAATCAAAATTATCGCGAATACTGCCGAGTTGGTAATCAATCACCGGGTGTTCAGATCGTTTCCCCTCTTTTACTTCATAAAAATCGGAATAGAGCATTCCTGCCTTGGTGTCGTCGGCTATCTGTACAAAACGCTCCAGCGCCGCCTGATTGAGCGTGATGGATTGTGCTTGGTTGATAAAGAGCAAATACGGTGTCGACAATGAACTGAGTATGGTATTCAGTGTTTTACCTGAGGTGAGAGCATCGACTTTTAGTCCGACACATTTCTCATGTTCTGAAGTGTAATCTCCGTTGTGAGCAATGATGATTTTTTTAACAAGCGGAGAGTGAATGAATTGCTGCAGGGTCGATTCGAAATATGATTCTGTGCTAGATGGAAGAACAATAGTAAGAAGACTCATAGAATAAACGACAGGATTGTGGAAAAAAATCTTGCTGACACAATGTAAAAAGAAGATGAAGCGAAATCAACCAAAAACCTTGACTTTGCTTCAAGATTTGTTAGTATATTCATAAAAACTTCAGAAAAGAGGAGAAGCGCTATGTCAGAACTTGATCTCAAAGATTTTGAAAAGAACATCGTTGTGCGACAGATTCGTCTGGAAGATTACGACAACCTTGTCGAACTACAGATGAAATGTTTCCCCGGTATGAAACCATGGTCAAAAGAGCAGATTGAAAGTCAACTGCAACATTTTCCTGAAGGACAACTCTGCATTGACTATCAGGGTAAACTTGTTGCTTCATCCAGCAGTCTCATCCTGGACTTTTCATTATACTCCGAATGGCACAGTTGGAAAGAGATTGCCGATAACGGATTCATTCGCAATCACAATCCTGCTGGCAATACCTTGTACGGAATCGAAATCATGGTTGATCCGGAATACCGCGGAATGCGGTTAGCCCGTCGTTTGTATGAAGCCCGCAAACACTGGCAAAGAAATACAACCTGATGCGCATTATTCTTGGTGGACGAATTCCCGGCTATGGAA
>JBFMDF010000031.1:0-12839 GCA_040753935.1 Bacteroidota bacterium
ATATTTTCGGAAGCGAAGAAAAAAACTGGTTCGGTCAAAAAAGCAATAAGAATGATCGGAAGACAGTTATCGCAGGTATTGCGTACACCCTGCCGATGTTATTTATCGCCGATGCAAGAGTAGATGGCGATGGAAAATTCCGTTTTCAGTTAGAAAGAGAAGATGTGTCCATAACAAGTCGCTTGCGGTTCAATTTAATGATCAATACAGACAAAGAATACATGGCAGGTCTCCGATACATACTTACAAAATATTTTGCTGTCTCAACACATTACGATAGTGATATGGGTTTAGGGGTGGGCATGACTTTGAATTATTAGCGCTCGGAGTTTGTAAATCACAATCATTTTTTTAAAGGAGAAAACAAATGAAAAACACTCTCCTATATAAAAAGTGGGTATAAGCACAATCATTAATATTTTATTTCACCAATAAGGAGGAAAACATGAAATCCACAATTCTAATCTTTGCTCTCATAATGTTTGCAACAGGGTGCAAAGATAATGCTTCGGCTCCCATATCAGAATCGACCGATATTACGTACAACGCAGCATTCGTCATTAATGGAGAAAGCAATTCAATCTCTGTAATTGACCTTACATCGAGTGAAGTAAAGAGAACAATTCCGTTAAATAATGTTTCATGGCCACATCATGTAAACATGCATCCCGGAAAAACTCACATTGCTATCGGTGTGCCGGGAATGGATTTAAGCGGTGGACACGGTGGAATGATGGGGATGCCGGGAAAAATTGTTGTGCTGGATGCACAAACCGGGTCGATGACAAAATCCTTAGATATTCCGATTATGAATCACAACGCTGCATTCTCACCCGATGGAATGGAAATCTGGACATCGCAAATGGACAGCATGGGATCGGTATTAGTGTACGACGCCAACACTTTTGAGGTGAAAAACACCATCATGGTGAGTATGATGCCGCAGGAAATAACGTTTTCTGCTGACGGCTCAATGGCATTTGCAGCGTGCGGCATGTCCAACAGCGTTAGCGTTATCGACGTTATGTCGAAGAATGTTATGGCTACAATTCCGGTCGGTATGAATCCTGTAGGTGCATGGTCCGGGTCAAACAATAAGATGTATGTTGACAATGAAGAGGGACAAAGTATCAGTGTAATCAATGTCGGAACAATGACTGTCGAAGAAACGATTGCGCTCGGGTTCACCCCTGGCTATGCAGCATACAACTCTCAGCGTGATGAACTATGGGTTACCGATGTTGGGAACGGTAGGATCGTGTACTTCCAAAGAATGAACAACAAGTGGATGAACATGGGATCTATCCCATCGGGTTCTGGAGCGCATGCAATTGCTTTTACCACAAACGGCTCAACTGCTTATGTAACGAACCAAATGGCCGGAACAGTTTCAGTTATCAATACTTCTACTAAAGCAAAGATAAAAGATATTACTGTCGGCACAAAACCCAATGGAATAGTTTTGAAGCAATGATAGAGACTTACTTATTAGTGGACATGTAATAGCATTGCACATTTTCAAATGATGAGGAGGTGGACATGGAAACAAGCGAACAAAAAGAAAAAATCCGGCAGTATTTTGATGGAAGTGAAAATTGGCGTGAGAAACTTTACGTTGACAATAGTCATCCGTTCAACCGTCTTCTTACCAGAAGAAAAGAGTATGCTTTCACTATGCTCAATGCAGCACCTGAAACAAAAAAGGGAACTGCTCTCGATGTAGGATGCGGACCTGGTGATTATGTTGAAGAGTCAATGAAGAGAGGATTTGAAACGTTTGCAATCGATATCTCCACAGAGATGCTAAACGTTTGCAGGATGCGACTCAACATCCCTGATATTGTTTTTCAAACTCATTTCAAACAAGCGGATATCGAAAACATCCCATTCAATGATCAAACCTTCGATGTGGTAATATGTGTAGGAGTTTTAGGGCTTCTCACCACCGACGACAAAGCGGTGAGTGAAATACTTCGTGTCTTAAAACCGGGTGGTTTGCTTTTGTTGGCAGTGGAAAACATAATGTCCCTTTCAAACATTGATTATTTCTTACGCGACAAAATATGCTCTTTGTTCAAGACTGATCCATCACTTAAAAAAGATAATTATTCGGGAGTTGCTATTCCCTCCACATGGTGGATTCCGCACAACAATGGCATCCATTACAAGTTATACAATCCATGGAAACTCAATAGATTAATGAGCGGCAAAGGATTTCATTTGATAAATTCGATGACGGCTGGATTTGAGTTTCGTATTCTCAGAAGAATGGGTATTCTCCCTGAAACAATGCTTAGTAAAGTAGAAATTGGAATGGAAAAATTGTTTCGCAAGTCACGACTCCCCTACTTTTCATACTCTGGGCAGTTTTATATAGGGCTTTTTCGGAAAACATAAACGAAATAAAAACCAACCGCAGATACTGTTGGTCAAGAATTGGGATTTATGCTTTTGCTTCTAGTCATCTTGGTAGACAACGCAAATCCTATCGACAAACTCATGGGCTTACCCAGCGACAATTGGCAAAGATTCTTCATATTCACATCGCAACACTGAGGCGATGGGAAAAGGATCAAAAGGTGTCGAACGACTCTTATCAGAGATTGGAGGGGAGCTATTAATGGCGGTTAGGATATAAGATTCAGCGGTCGGGTTTGGGTTTTGTTTTATTTGTTTAGGCTAAGATAATGTTCTACTATGAAAGTACTCATTAATAGCACAACAATGTTTCTTAGTCATAACCCAATTGCAGATCACAAAATTTTCGTGATTAGTACGAAAGTTGCATTCCCAATATGAGAACTGTATATTACCGCAAAAACGGAAGTGTTACTGACTTCTCTTAACAGGTCTGAAGTAAATTGGGATATATCTGTGTTAACTGTCAAAAGAATACTCAGAGAATTTTCAAACCCTCCTAGTTTAATCTTTGCTAAATGCACGGATCAATGCGTAAACAAAGTAATCAACTGCCATTGCAAACCATTCAGAAAGGAGAAATCCCGTGAAACCTAAATCATTTCTATCAACAGCTCTGGACAATATTGACCATGCAAATGTTCCAACACGGCTCAAAGAATTAATAAAGAAAGTGTCCTCCGCAAAGGATGCGCTGGGTGGTTCACATGATAAAGAATCGCACGACAAGCATGATCACTGGAACGATGAACCACGACACGATCACCATCGTGATAAGAGTTAAGAGTTGATTTACAATGGGTTCAGCGATAACAATAATCGCACAGACTACCTCTGCCTGTAATTTCGCCTGCCAATACTGCTACGTGATGGCGTCGCGTAAGAGCACCTCGCGGATTCCGATAGATAAGGTCAACCAACTCATCCACAATTGTTCCGTTGGCTTCGATTCCGTTGAATTTTGTTGGCACGGCGGCGAGCCTCTTCTGGTTGGAAAGGATTTCTATCTTCGGGTTCTTGAGTCCCAAAAATCTGTGAAACAATCCACTAACATCAAGTTCCAGAATGTTATCCAGAGCAACGGAAGCCTGATTTCCGACGAATGGCTTGATTTTTTTCAAGCGAATGAAATTAGAGTTGGTCTATCTTTTGATGCGCCACCACATGTACACAGAACCCAGCGGCCATCGACAAATGAATCTATCGACATTGAGCAGTATTTTTCTCTTTTCAAGCGAATCAAAGAACGATCTTTACCGTTGGGGTTGCTTTGCGTAGTCACGAAGTCGAATGTCAGTCTCGCCGAGGAAATCTTTCAGTTCTTTTCTGAAATAGGAGCAGAATCGTACTCGCTTCTTCCTTTGATTTCTGTTCCTTCTGAACTTCTGCCTGAGGTTCCCAGCAATGACGAACTGTTCGATCTTTTCAAAAAGACTTTCGACTTGTGGCTAAACTCCAACCACTCATTCAAGTGCATTGAGCCGATTGATTCTATGGTGCAAAGCATTGTAGGTGCTTATCCAAGATTGTGTACTTATGCTTCATCATGCTTGAAACGTATGGTAGCCATTATACCGACTGGAGAGATTGTGCCGTGTGGTTCGCTCGTGTCCGATTCCTTTGTCCTAGGCAATGCTTTCGAAGATACTGTCTATCGAGCTATTCACACTCCGAAGGCAAAAGCGTTGCGTGTTTCTAGGGCGGAGGCAGTTAAGAAATGGTGCAAGAATTGCGATTACATTTCTATCTGCCGCGGTGGGTGCCGAGAAAACGCCTATTGGTCGTCGCACAATTACCAAGGGTGTTATCCATACTGTGAAGCACGCAAACGGACGTTCGATTACATTCGCGATACCTTGAACGAGATGCTTTGTTCCAAAGGCAACATGACGCCTCCTACGATGAGCCAAGAGAAATTATCTCCGATGGAAGTTTGCAATGGCAGTTAACAAGCAAAACACTAATGTCTATTATTTGATAAAGATTATAGTTGTTGCTTATTGCTGTCCTAAACAATAAATGTGGTAATCATGTTAACTCTCACGTTAATCACTGTGGCAGCAAGTGACAAATTAAACAAAGACCTGCCATGAACATCAAGTACTCTACGATCGCATTCACAGTGTTGAAAAGATATTCTCCAAGCACCGTAATCGCATACGCATGCAAATTCTGGTAAACAATAAACCCGCTTAACGCGGGTCTATTGGCTCTATTCCCTTGGTTCTCTTCGTTTGCTATTTTATAATATATGCAGATATTGCTATGTCCCAACCCGCCAAGTCATTTCCAAAACATCTTTTAAGGTACTCAGAGTTTCTGTCGAAATAATCTTTGTAGGATACATTCGGATCATGGTTTTTAGGTATTTCGTAGGTGAAACCGATTCCCCGTTGTTCTTTTCCGACCTTTCTTATGTACAGCTGAAGATAATTGAAGTCTTCCTCAGACCACTTTTTTGCGACTTCTGCGAGCTTGTCTATGGAAATCTTCTCGCTGAATTTCCACAAACCCATAATCCAATTTTGTTTTTGTATCATTGTATTAATGAAGTGAAGGAACGAAAGGAAAGGAACAATATAATGATAGCGCAGGGTGTCGATGTGTCAAGTCAAATCAACGATCTCTAGCAAAGCTGAGTAGTGGGGTTATTGATTTCGTGAAACACTTCCCTAAACACTTCCTTGTAGAACTCATGCTTCTTAATTTAATGAAAAGTTTTACTTTATTCGTTTTATCGCATTCACAATCACCTGTGCCACTGCCTCCCGTTTTTGCCTCTTTTCATCTTCAGATACAGCCTCATATTTGACCTTGACTCTATATCCCTTGATTTTCTGCTCACTACTTGAACTTTTGGCAATTTGCTGGTCAAGAAAGAGAAACAATTCTTGTGGCTCAAAGAATTTTAATTTTTCAAGATCTTTTGGTAACAGTTTCTCAGAAACTGATTTTCGGATTGCTTCAAGGTTTTTCTTCTCCGGCGAACAAGCGATAACGATTTCATACCCAGCTTTTAGACATTTCTCAATATTGTGAGACTCCCAAGAATCACTGGTTGTTATTGAAATCTCAACAGCGATTTTCTTTCCATCCCGTTCTAATCCGACATCAACTCTTCCGTTTTCATCCGGCGTCGGCTCTTCAATGGCTGCCTGATATCCCCGCTGTTCCGCCATCTTTTTGATTAGCGTTTGCAAATATCGATGCTGCGATAGAATTTTTCGATTTACCTCATCGTCAGGTAAAATCAAGACTCTAGAAAATACTTGCTTTGGTTTAGTTTTGATCGCTTCCTTTTTATCGGACAAAACAGGTTGTTGTTCTACCTCAATCCGTATCGGTGATGTCTTCTTTACCTCAACGGGAACGATGGGTTCTGATGGTTTCTCTGCTGGGGAGATTTTATATTCCGTCGGCACAACCCTCTGCCCATACATCTCTCGCGTTAAAGCAATGATCTTTTCTCGCCTCATTGAAGCAGTTTCAGGGACGACTTGAGGAACAGCAAATGTTGCGAGATTACAATCATATTCATTCCGTTCCACCCTAACAATTGCTTCCCCCACACCAAGATTCATCAAGTCGCCACCATCAAAATGGGTAAAACTCGGGCTAAGTTTCTGCGCATCGTTATCTCCCAGAGAAAAACAAATTCGCATCATTGGATTTGCGATAACTGAGTTTAACAAAACCTGATTTTCAATCTGTGAAAGAGATTGTTGTGCGAGAATTAAACCCAATGAGTATTTACGTGAACTGGAGAGTGTTGACGCCAAAGACGGAGTTGCAAAGTTTTGAAATTCGTCAATATACAAGTAGAAGGGTGTTCGCTTGCTCGCTTCCATTGCCTGTCTTCCCATAGCCACCTGGTGAATTTTCGAACAGATCAATGAACCGAGCAAATATGAGTTTTCTTCACCAATAATTCCTTGTGAAAGTTTTGCCAGGAATATCTTCTTCCCCTCTATAATATCCTTGAAATTTAATCCCTCTTTTTGCGTCAAAATGTTTCGGATTACTTTCGAGCGCAGAAATGCATCAAGACGGGTTATGATGGATACTTGAGAACCTCCTCGTAACAACGGATATTCCTTCTCCCAAAAATAGATAATTGCCGGATCGACCCCTTGCTTCAGACGATGCTCACGAAATTCTTTCTCCAACAAGAAACGTTTTAGTTCAAAGAGTGTTCCCCCTTCTTTGCTTTCAAGGATCGCGATAATAGCATTTGAAAGGACGGTGGTCATCTGGTCTCCCCAACTCGTTGAAAAACGACGGAATAATTCAACGAGATCTGATGAGAGCACAGTCTTCTCTATCTCAGAGTGTGCTTCAAGGATATTGAATCCAACCGGATATTCTGTTTCTCCCGGATCGAATAGAATAACATCATTCATTCGTTCTTCAGGAATACGTTCGATGATCCTGTCGATAAGGTCCCCGTGAGGATCAATCACTGCAACACCGGAATTTTCTCTTATTGAATTCAACACCATATTCACCAGAAGTGTCGATTTACCAGTACCAGTTTTTCCAATGATATGAATATGCCGGAGCCGTTGTTCGATGCTTAGCGATACACTGGTCTTTATCCCCTGATGAATGTTTTCCCCTATCACAAATCCATGTCCAGTAGCGATTGCGGGAACAGGATGCGATCTTTTCCCTTCCCTTCTCAATTTTGGATTGATCACCGAAGGAGAAGGAAGATGGATCAAGCCGAGCAATTCTTCGTTGTTTAATATCATACCACTGCGGCGAGTCTGGCGGGAAATCACATCGTCAAGGTGAAGGTCATCTCCATACCCTTCATTTTCGAGTGGTATGAATTCATTGCTGAGCGGATCGGCATACGGAGTCAGCCCGCGGTACAAATTTCTCACAATTTGCCACGCATCTTCCTGAGTTCGGCTTTTCCCGACAAGACGCAGCACAACTGAATAAAGGGGCTTACCGACTTTCTTTTCTGCAAGGTCAATCATTTCTTGTGCGTCGGCAAAAAAACTCGATCCGTCATTGTTACGGACCGCACGCATAATGTTCGTCGCCCAGGGTGCTTCAACCGATTGAAACAACACTTGCACCAATCCAACTTCGTTATCACGAAGTTCACCAAGCGCAGCATACATTGTTGTAAGAGGATCAGGGTTGAATTGCTTGAATGTTTTCACCGGACGCATGAACTCTTCACTGAGCCCGCAATCAACTACTGCGGTATAGAGATCGCCTTCCTGCAAATTCTCCGTCACCAAATCTGTTTCAGTGACAATTACTTGGGGAAAGAATGATTTGATCTGTTGCCGGAGAAATGGCATGTCCTGTACCCGGCAACTGAAATGCAGAGTGATCTCTTTGGATGTTCCCAATATTTCAAACCCGACCGGTGAAGTGAGTGAACTTAAACTCAAGAGAAAATACTCGCAGTATTCCCGCGATATTTCAGCATCGGCAGAGAGAACAATTTTTAATTCCTTGATCTCAACATCATCATCAAACGGAATCGGCTCCGGATCTTCATCGATATCCTCAGTCAGGACTTGACTGTTCGAGGTATTATGAGAGGAAAATGCAAGTTTGAATTTATCTGTCAAAGAACTAAGAAACGTCGGATGTCGGCCATCATCGACAGATGAACGAATGGGTGAACCGATGGGCAAACTATAAGGGACGAATGGTGGCTCAAGAGATACGGGAAAATCCCACACATTCCATCCTCTACCCCGCACCTCCCACTTGTAAAAGTTTTGAGTTAGAACTTCTGAAGAATAAAAATCAACATTGTCGCCATTGTTCATAATAACATTCCCGCTACTTCAGAACCTTGTTCATAATCGGTTTCCGCTCCGCTTCCGACAATGCGCGTAGCCCTTTTGTTTTCAAGTAAGCATTGACCACTTCGAGAACCGCCGAATGCACCGTCTCTTGAAACATCAGTGTGGTATCGATGCTGTAGTACGTCTCAGGTTTAAACAATTTGATCAATGCAGTGCCGACAAAAGGAATCTTTGCAACCAATCGATACAGTGGGCTAACACCTTCACCCAGCCACCAGGAGAAGAAAAAGCATGTACCGACCGGTGCTGCGCAGATGTCAAATATCCGATCGTTCCCTATCACCCGCAGGTATTCTCTTTTTGCAGACAATATCCCGCTTTCTTGATAAAGGACTCTATACATTTTCATATCGGGAATTTGCCGCGAGGCAATTGCTTTTTCAAGAAAAGTGTAGAAGTCTTGGCTGGAAATATTAAAGTTCTCCAGCATATGGAACCAATGAGAGAATACTGCGATTGGCTTCTTTCGGCCGTTGAGGAAGAGGGTGAACAGAAAGAGGAAGAGGATTGCTGTTAAGACGTATGCTATAGTCGGGCTAACCACCACTTTCAACATATTCCCCTTGAGTGAGACGCTTTGAAAGAGATAAGTACAACCTACCAATGAAACTACATCTGATATGAAACTCGATTAATATAGTTGAAAAACCTCGTTAATTCCAACTTCCGAACGGGATTAATGCTCACTTACGACAAAGACTCCCAAAGCAACCGCGTCAAACATATTTCGATAATACCGCTCCTTCCATCTCTTGTTCGACGTGAGATATGGTTTCAACTCCGGAAACTTCATTACCATCGCTCTTGCAACCTCATCTTTGCTCGCCGATCCGTTGCCGCAAACAACCTTTCTGACCGAGTTAGCGGCAATGCTCATAACCTTCAGTCCTCGCTTCTTTCCGAGAATCTGAATTTGTTTAGCAAGTGTGTTAAGCAGTATCGAATCACGGTTATTCCCGAAGAATGTCTTTTCAACGACCAGAGTATCAGGCCGGTAATCGGCAAGAAGACGGGAGACAGCCTCTTTGCCAAGATGCAATGCATGTCTTGTCGAGAGAATCGTCTTTACCCCATAATGAACCAGTTTGAAATCTTCCAGCAATGCAAATCCGATATATTTTGTTCCCGGATCAATGGCGAGAACTTTCTTTCTTGTTTCTTCTTTCATGATTTTTGTGATTTATTCTTTATGGCGTCACTTTGTGCTTTATCGATCTCCTGTAAGCAACAGGCACCGATACCGACTGCCTCAAACATCCGTATCAGATATGGATTCTTGTTTCTCCCCTCCCGATTCAGATCGTTCTGGAGAAATGGATACCTCACAACGATTTCATCCATGAGCCGCTTCTTGTTTGTTTTCTCATTGGGCACAAGGTTCTTTTTCACATCGTCAATGGAGTATTCATAGAGGCAACCGATATGGGTGTTGACATAATTCTTCAATAAAGCCACTGCCTGATTGAGAACCTTGGAAGTCCGTGAGGGATGGAGTCTCTTTACCGCACAATGTGTGATGCCGTACTGATGGATATAATGGGAGATAATATCGCCGATCTTTTTCTCGTTCTTGATGACCTTGACTGCCCAATCGCGCAGTTCGGTTCCCAGAAATACAGCAATGCCAACATACCGGCTTCCGGGATTGACCGCTAATATCTTATGATCTTCTTTTTGCATAGTATTTGACGAGATAGAAAAATAACGCTGTTCGACTCTTTTTGATGTTTCCGGTGTTCCTTACTTGCGATAGAATCTCTTTAACGAATTTCTCATCATAGCGTCTGACAATCGGGAGGAATTTTTCGTTATCGGGATCGCCTACCGTTGCTGATATTTCTTGAAGGAGAGATTTTCCCTTTTCTGTGAGTTGCTTTGGTGAATCAAGGAAGTTGTTATTAATTATTGGTAACGTAGTATTGTTAGTGTTCACCGGTGCAACATCCTTTGTGCGCTCATGCGACATCCCTGTTGCATCGGTGCTGTCTCTGATTTTGAGAAGGCAATAAACGGCGTGATTTGATTCTCCTTTCGACACTGATACCAGCCCTGCTGTTTTCAACCTGTGGATGGCTCTCGAAACGGATGCACGGGAACAGCCCAGATGCTCAGCCATGTACTGCTGTGAAGGGAAACAATGCTGGGTTTCATCTACCATACTCGCAAGGAAGTGATAGACACACATTGCAAGATAACCGATCTTGGATACATGTTTTTGTATTACTTCCTTGTCAATCCAGTACCACCTACCGTTTTCTATTTTCCGTATCTGTTCACTCATGATTTCGAAGAATCTTTACCGAATACCTGATTCTCACTTTCGTGAATCTCCTCCCTGAGTGCTTTCACCAGATCTCCAAATAGTCCATCAACCATGGTCCGGTACAGGATGGAAAGCCGTATTGCATTGGCCATACTTGGCAGCGAATCCCCTTTTTCCCAGAGGGAAATACAACTAGCCGATTTGAGCCGTAAAACTTTAGCGACCTTTCTCTGGGTGAGTCCTCGAATGCGGCGGTATTTCCGCAAGGCATTCGGAATACTTTTGTGCGACGTGTTTCCCATACTTCTTAGGGTAACGGGTGCGATAGGCAAACATAGTGGGGATAAATTGCCGAAAAGAAGAACTTATCTTTGGATGTGAACTTGTTTGAGTAGGAATAAAAAAGCAGAGGACGTTTTTAACACGTCCCCTGCTTAATATCACGGATTGAAGAGGAATTATTTGGTAAGTGTCATCTTCTTTGTTACAGCGTAGTTTCCAGCATTCAATCTGTAAAAATACAAGCCACCGGAAAGATTTGAACCATCGAATCGTATTGCATGCGATCCAACAGTTTTCTCTTCATTTACCAGGGTGGTCACTTCACGTCCCAACATATCGAATACCTTCAACGTGATCATACCTGTCACCGGCACTTCATACCTGATCGTTGTGACAGGATTGAAAGGATTGGGATAATTCTGTTCAAGGATATAATCCTGCGGAAATCCCTGGCTGAATTCCTGCACATAAGTAACCGTCGATTGAACCGACCTGAAGATTTTTCCGTTCTGTGTCCCTACGAAAAGATATCCATTGGGGTCGAATGCCATCGGTTGGTGGCCATTCCAATTGGGGCATATATGCACATCAATCAGTCCACTGTTGATCTGAATCCATGAATCACCTTGATTTGTTGAACGAAAGACACCTGCTGAATCTGTCCCGACAAACAATACTCCTTGGGTATTAGCAACCATTGCAGTGGCGGTGCGTCGAGTGAGTCCGTTATTTGCTGCCGTAAACGTACTGCCATTATTGGTCGAACGATACACGCCATATTCAGGTGTGGCGGCAAAAACCAATGAAGGAGCAACTGTGGCAATGGACGATATTTCACTGTAGAGAGGCATTGCCCAATCCCATCCTCCTGAACCGGTCTGCGAATTAGCCACTACTCCATTATGATCACCCGTGAAAATGTATTCTCTCGAATCCAACATTACGGCATTGATGAAATCTGTACCTCCGCTCCCTGTTTTCCACCAATTATTTCCACCATTGTCGGAAAAATAAAGGCTGCCTCCCATTGTGCCGGCGAATATGACTGTATCCGATCTTACCGTAAAGGAAGTGACATCGTAAAACTGACCAGATTGGTCATTGATGATTAGAGTTTGTTTGGCCCAATTATCGCCGTTGTTGGTAGAATTGATGATCGCCCCATATCCGCCAACGAAGAGTTTTCCATTCGGAGCGGTTGCTACGACTGTAATCGAAGGGGCGGTTTCCGGGAGACTTAAATTCTCCCAAGTATTTCCAAGGTTTGTTGATCTGTAAACCGAGTTTGCCGCAGCGAAAATATCACCATTAGAATTGATTGCGATACTTGTAATTGATTTCCCGAAAGAAGCATTCGTCGGTTCCCAGAAATTTGATTGCGGAAAAACAATTGTTGAAAAAAAGAACAAAAAAACTAATGAAAAAATCATGCGTCTCATAAAACTCTCCTTTCTTCAATGAGACTTCATTGATAGACATCGTGACAAAAATTTTGGATTACTATTCGGTGGGGATCGACTCTGAGAATTCCATCCAGCGGATACATGCCGACGTTTGATTCTATCGTGTGAAAAGCGCTGGGGTTGGCAAGTAATGACGATGATATGCAAGACTAAAACTCTTTCTTCTGACCAATCGCGCAGTTTCTGTCAAGTCTTACAAATAAAAAAGGCGTGAACTCTACACGCTCTCCGCTCGAGCCCTATCACAGGCCCATCAAGAAAGCGCTTCGAGCCACGCCCTTTTTCAGGGCGCAGTCTCGAGCAACTGTTTCTTGATGATGAATAGTGATAGTATTCGAGCGGAAACAGTAGCCGAAGCTACGCGATATGTTCTGTTACAAAATTAGTTTTCTATTTTTCTGACGATTCCTTTTCTATATGAGTGCAAGGTAAAGAAAAAAATGGAGATTGTAAAATTATGAAACACAAAAGGTTTTGCTTAAAGCGATAAATATAATAGCTTTTTTCTTGACTCAGATGTGGACAATAATTATGTTTAAGTAGGTTTAGAGAAACGAACCGCCAATACAGAAAGAT
>JBFMDF010000032.1:0-12609 GCA_040753935.1 Bacteroidota bacterium
GGCGTAAAACTACAACCGCATAATGATTCGCTGTTGCTCGATTTGTCAGTCTGTTACTTTCAACTGCATTGGTATGAGAAAGCAATGCAAACGACAGAACAAATTTTGCGGCGTCATCCACAGCATCCGCGGGCGTTGTTGAATAAGGGAGTGCTGTTTGCCGTACAAAACAAACCAAATGAAGCAACAATCACTTGGAATCGCTTAATCAATCATTCTCCCGGAACAGAAGAGGCGGAGCAAGCGCGTCAGTACCTTGCTCAACTGAAAAGACAATGATTCGACGTTTTTGCATTATTGGAGTGTCGGTAGTTGTTATTTTTACAAAGGTCTTCAGCCAGATTTCGCCCGGCGAACTTTCGAACGCGCATCGAACACTTGAAGGAATTGAGAACTGCACGAAATGTCATACAATTGGCAAAACGTTGTCGAACGACAACTGCCTTTCGTGTCATGCAGAAATTCGAACAAGAATTATCCAAAAAAAAGGATATCACGCTACCATTGCCGGTCGGCAGTGCGTTGAATGTCATAAAGAACATCACGGCAGAGATTTTTCAGTTATTCATTTCGACCGTTCGACATTCAACCACTCACAGGTTGGCTTTGCGCTGGAGAACAAGCATGCGGTATTGAAATGCGAACAATGCCATCATCCGTCAAAAATTGTTGCAAAAGATATTCTTTCGCTCAGTACGGAGCGAAAAGCGACGACGATGCTCGGTCTGTCAAAAGAGTGCAGCGCCTGTCATCGCGATGAGCATGGAGGTCAATTCACCGTTTCGTGCAGTCGTTGTCATGGAACAGCGGAATGGAAGCCGGCAGAAAAATTTTTGCACACTCGAGCGCGCTTTCAATTGACTGGTGCACACACAAAGGTGGAATGTCTTCAGTGCCACAAGCGGACATGGAATGGCGGAACGGCGATTCAGTTTGTGAAGATGGAATTTCATTCTTGTGCGTCGTGCCATGTCGATCCGCACAAAGGTGCATTCAAGAAAGAATGCGCACAATGCCATTCGCCTGTTTCATGGAGGGAGATTACAGGGAAACAATTCAATCATGCTATGACGGCGTTTCCCCTGAAAGGAAAACATGCGACGCTGAAGTGCGAACAGTGTCACGCGAAGAATCACAAAGAAAAAAATGCGTCAGGAGAGACGGGTTTCAAAATAACGCGGTTTCATGAGTGCCGAAATTGCCACGCAGATGCCCACGCGCAGCAATTTGATCATCGTGCCGACAAAGGGCGATGCGAATCGTGTCACAACGAAAACGGATTTACGCCGGCGTACTTTTCTCTTGCAAAACACCAGCAAACACGGTTTGCAGTAACGGGAGCGCACGCGGCAATTCCGTGCATCAAATGTCACCGGGAAGGAAAAGTACAGGCAAAGAGCACAAAACAATTTCGCTGGAACGAACTTCCTTCATGCACAACGTGTCACGACGATGTGCATAGCGGTCAATTTGCGGTAAAGATGACAAAAGGGTGCGAGACATGTCACAGCACTACATCGTGGCAACAGGTAACATTTTCTCATGCGGCGACAAGGTTCCCTCTGAGAGGAAGACACGCGACGACGCGGTGTTCGTTGTGTCATAAATCCGAAGAGGGTGTTGTTCGGTATGTTGGACTGAGCAAAGAATGCGAGACGTGCCATACGGATTACCACGCAGGACAATTTGCCGTGAAGGGAAAAACAGAGTGCGAGTCGTGCCACTCAGAAGTTGGTTGGCGTGCGGCACAGTTCGATCACAACACACGCTCGCGATTTGCCTTGACCGGTAAACACGCGTTAATTTCATGCACGCAATGTCATAAGCAGGGAATTGTCAACAATCAACGCACTATCATCTACAAACCGTTGGGAACAACATGCGTCGAATGTCATCCGGCTCAATAATGGTTATTGCGCGAACAATCACAATAGCGATGCTTGCGGTGAACATGGTCGGTGCTCAACCATCGCCTCATGGTCCGCTGAAAAATGTGTGCAGTGACTGCCATTCCACCGAATCGTGGAAAGAACTTACCAGTCCGATAAAATTCAGTCACGCAACAACATCATTTCCACTGCAGGGGATGCATGCGAATGTTGCTTGTATTCAATGCCATACCAACAAACGATTTGCCGGGACTCCCTCGGAGTGTTATTCCTGTCATCGGGACGATTACCTAAAGGCGTTAACACCGAATCACCAGTTGGGAAAATTCTTGCACGAATGCCTTACCTGTCATACCACCAGCGGGTGGAAACCATCGGTTTTTCAACACGCAAAAACAAATTTTCAGTTAATCGGCGCGCACAACTCGGTAGATTGCGCTTCGTGTCATGCCAACAATCGTTTTGCCGGATTGCCAAGCGATTGTTTCTTCTGTCATCAGAAAGAGTATACACAAACAACCTCTCCCAACCACAGTACCGCGCAATTTTCACGAGATTGTCTCACATGTCATACCATCAACGGGTGGACTCCTTCAGTATTCAATCACAGCAAAACTAATTTTGCCCTTGTTGGCGCCCACGTCGCTACCGAATGTTCGTCGTGTCACAAGAATGGGAAGTTTCGTGGAACGCCGGTAGATTGCTATAGTTGTCATCAACTTGAGTATGCGAAGACAGCGAATCCTAACCATGCGGCGGCACAGTTTAATCACGATTGTACTTCGTGCCATACTTCATCACAGTGGACACCGTCAACGTTTGATCATGGCAAGACGAATTTTCAACTGCTCGGTGCGCACAAAACTGCCGAATGCTCTTCGTGTCACGCCAATGGACAATTCAAAGGATTGCCCACAGAGTGCTACCCGTGTCACCAAACAGACTTTGCGAAGGTGGTTACGCCAAATCATATAACGGGGCAATTTTCACAACTCTGCTTAGATTGTCACACACACACCGCGTGGAAACCGTCAACATTCGATCACAACAAAACCACGTTCACATTAACGGGCGCTCATGTTGCGCAGGATTGCCAGTCATGTCACAACAACGGTCGGTTCAAAGGAACGGCGAGCGATTGTTATTCGTGTCATCAAACAGATTTCAGTAAGACTGCGACACCGAATCATAGTCTTGCGCAATTTTCACACGACTGTACCACCTGCCATACAACAGTTGACTGGAAGCCATCAACGTTCAACCACAGCGCGACAAATTTTCCACTCACAGGTGCGCATCTCACAACGGATTGTCTGTTTTGTCACAAGAATGGGCAGTTCAAAGGGACAACAACTGATTGTTATTCCTGCCATCAAACAGATTTTACACGCGTTACTGATCCGAATCACGTATCAGGAAATTTCGATCACAACTGCTCTGTATGCCATACAACATCTGCGTGGTCACCGGCAACGTTTGACCACAACAAAACAAATTTCATATTAACCGGCGCTCACGTTACTGTTGAATGCAGTCGCTGTCATGCCAGTGGTACATTCACCGGCACACCGACTGATTGTTATGCATGTCATCAACAGGATTACAATTCCTCGGTGAACCCAGCGCACGCGGTTGCTCATTATCCGACGGTGTGCATCACCTGCCATACACCAACCGCGTGGCGTCCGTCAACGTTTGATCATACGCCCCTCTTCCCAATTGGCAGTGGAAGCAAACATCGTCCCGGCAGATGGACAACCTGCCAGGATTGTCACACCAATCCGGCTAATTTTAAAGTCTTCTCTTGCATCACGTGTCACGAACATAACAAAACAGAAATGGACGACAAGCACCAAGGACGAACGGGGTATGTGTATGAAAGCAGTGCGTGTTATCGTTGCCATCCAACCGGTACAGGAGATTGAACGGGGCGGATAGAATAACGTTATGAATAGAAGCCAATGAACTGTGTGAAAAAAAATACAGTCATCGTAGTGTTGTTGTGTATCGGTGCCGTGTTTGGACAGCAGGTAAAGACTATTCACTGTTCTGTTTCCTATGTCGCCGCATCGGTCATTTATTTTGATGCCGGAAGAGAAAACGGCATTGCTGTGGGAGATACTATCAAAGTATTTCGTGACGGCAGTGCGATTGGAACAGTAGTTGTAACCGCAGTATCAAAACGTTCCAGCGCAGCGCAAGTAATCTTTCAATCGACATCAATACGTTCCGGCGATGCCGGTGAACTTGAAAAGGAAACGCAGAATGCTGAAGTACTTTCTGCCGCTGATACGACAACATCGTTCTCAAATAGTACCGCATCGCGTGTTATACAGTCCAAGAACATCGAAGCGCCGCCGAATGAAAATATTGTTTCCGGCAGAGTCGGCGTGCAATATTCCGGTGTTTTTTCAAACGACAAGAGATTTAACATCAGTCAGCCGTCAGTCGTTTTTCGGATGGATGTTCAACGGCTTTTCGGCACTGCAATGGCATTGACGGCGTACAGCCGCAATTACTACGATCTTTCGGTAAACTATGCACGGTACGGCGGTGCCTCGCGTTTGAAGAACCGCTTGTACGAATTTATCCTGCACAATGATGATCCCGCCTCATCATTCGGTTACGGCATTGGCAGAATGACATCGCGGTACGTCGGCGGACTTGGTACGTTCGATGGCGGACATTTTTTTTATCATACAGGAAATGTCACAACAGGTGTTATGGTCGGTGCAGCGGTGAACGATCTTTCCTACGATGTAAACAGGAATGATAACAAAGGAGCGCTGTTCATCAATTATCAATACTCTTCGGAAGCAATCAGTCACTACGACGGCACTATTGCGTACGGCCAGCAACTGGCAAAAGGAAAATTAGATCGCGAATTCGTATATCTGCAAAATTTTCTCTCGCTCGGATCACTTCTTTCGATATATGAAAGTACAGAACTCGAACTGAACGATATCACCAACGGTGTGCGTAAACGCTCGCTGACTCTTTCCAATACATACCTTTCAATCAACGTCTATCCTGCCTTGTGGCTATCGGGTAATGTCGGTTATGATGGGTCGCGCAGCGTCTATCTTTTTGAAAGTATGAAATCCATTTCCGACACGCTGTTTGACAAGCACTACTTGCAAGGGTATCGTGCCGGTATCACCATACGGCTGCCGTATTTTATTTCTCTTGCCGGCAATCTTTCCTACCGAACAAAACAAGGAGATGTCCGTGATGCGCGCACGATTAGCGGTAGCGTACGAAGCGCCGATGTATTCGGTACAGAAATCGGAGTGAATGTTCGGTATGCCGACATTGTCGGCGTATATTCTGATGGAAAAAATGTTACTGTTGATATTGACCGAACGTTCTTTTACCGTCTCTCGTTGCTGATGCGGTATGATTACTACGTCTATACAATGCTTTCGAATGCGACATCGTTCGTTACACAGACATACACTCTCAGCGGAAACTACCGCATCAACAAACAATTGTACGTGGCGCTGAATGCAGATCGAGTGTACGATTCAATAATGAACAGTTATCGGTTGTTTATTGAAGCGGGAATAAGATTTTAAGGAAACGTATGAACGACATCCTCATTACCATTCTTCTTACCGTTGTTCTTGTCACGGCAACAGTATTTCCGTATCTCCGCTGGTTTAAGAAGAAAGAGGCGACTGCACGTGAAAAATTTCACCAGATGAAAATTTCCGGTTTACACGAAGCCTCGACAATGCATCCGCACATTGATGCGCTGCAGTGTATCGGTTGCGCAGCGTGCGTTCGCGCTTGTCCGGAAGGAGATGTACTCGGCATTATTGAAGGAAAGGCTACACTCATTCACGGTGCAAAATGTGTCGGTCATGGTTTATGTGCCGATGCCTGTCCTGTGGGCGCCATAACGCTGCTGATGGCAAAACCCGGACGCAGCGCCGATTTGCCCTTGATTGATGAACATTACGAAACAAGCATCAAAGGAATGTTCATCGTAGGAGAACTTGGAGGACTTGGATTGATTAAAAATGCCATTACGCAGGGAACAAATGTTGTTCGTTACATTGCCTCACTGCCGCAGTCAAGGGAAGATGATGTGTACGATATTGCCATCATTGGCGCCGGTCCTGCCGGGTTTGCGGCAGGATTGACGGCGCTGGAACACAATCTCCGGTATCTCATCCTCGAACAGAACGATATTGGCGGAACGGTTCTCCAATATCCGCGGGCAAAAATTGTGATGACCTCGCCGGTGGAATTACCGCTGTGGGGAAAAGTGAAACTTACGGAGACACGGAAAGAAGCATTGTTGGAATTATGGCAGGCAGTGATAAAAAAAACAGGCATCAAAATTCAGACAGGAGTAAAGGTAGAAAACGTACAGCGGAGCGGTGATAGTTTTATTGTGCAATCGGCAACAAGCGAGTGGAAGGCAAAATATGTTGTGTTGGCGCTTGGCAGACGAGGAACACCGCGAAAGTTAGGAGTGCCCGGAGAGGAATTATCAAAAGTTGCGTATCGATTGATAGACGCATCATCCTATGAAAATTGCCGTGTGCTTGTTGTTGGCGGCGGCGACTCGGCAATTGAAGCGGCAATAGGTTTAGCGTCGCAGCAAGGGAACACGGTAACACTCTCGTATCGAAAGGGTGAATTCACACGCATTAAACAGCGGAATAAAGTGCATCTTGATGACGTTGTTGCGAGAAGAAAAGTGTCGGTCATTTTTAATTCCGAAGTGAAAGAAATTACCGAACAGCATGTGCTGCTGCAAACACCTTCCGGTACACAAACCCTTCCCAATGATTACCTCTTCATCTTTGCCGGCGGCGAACTGCCGAATGAATTTCTGAAAAAAATCGGCATTGCCATGCACATGCAAGAGGTGGAGTAGATTTACCGCAGCGGAAGAAGGAATATTGCGGTAACAGGATAAAACTATTACATTATTCGGGTTTTTAATTTTGTATATCTGCTGCCTACAAACAGACGGCATTTTTTCCTTAATAGACTATCGAATTCTTCATCTCATCGAAACTTACTACTATAGTTGACAATGTTGGCGAGAACACAGTCCTTGTTGCCTTACAACGATTGCTTCCGGAAGCAAAGACTCTCGATGTGGCTACTGGTTATTTTGAAATAGGTTCTCTTCTGGCATTAGATTCTTTTTGGAATCAACTGGAGAAGATTCGAATTGTGATGGGAGATGAAACTACGAAGCGTACAAAAAAAGAATTAATAGAAACGATCTGTTTTGTAAGTGACGAAAGCATTGAGCGAGAAAAAAGCAAAAACCGATGCGCTTGGTCTCACCGAACCAGAGCGGAAAGAAGTCTACTGGGCGGTGTGCGACCAGCCCGCACCGCGTTCTGGCGGGGTTGGTGCAGAATCAGTTAAAGAAAGCAAAGAGTGTGTAGGACAAGTTGGAAACTTGTCCTACAGTTGCAAATGACAATGGACGAAGACAGAATATATTTTGAAAGGAAACTTCCCCATTATCAACCGGCAGAGGCGACGTATTTTATTACGTTTCGACTAGCTAATTCATTACCTGCTGAGGTTGTAGAACGACTTAAAGAAGAGCGTAAAAAAGAATTAACCGCTGTAGGACAAGATGCTATCTTGTCCTACAAGACACAAAAGAAGTACTTCGGGAAGTATGATGAATATCTAGACCGAGTGAGTCATGGTCCAAAATGGTTGAGCAACGACAAAGTCTCAAAGATTGTTTCGGAATCTTTGCATTATTGGGATGGCAAGAGATATACCTTAATATGTTACTGCATTATGCCGAACCATGTGCATTTAGTGATTGAGATGTTGAATAATGTAGTAAGACAGAGTGGTAACTTATCAAACAAAACAAGCGGACAATTTGATAAATTGTCCTACGTATTATCTCCAATTATGCATTCAATCAAACGATACACAGCACGGGAAGCGAACGCAATATTAAATCGCACAGGTGCGTTTTGGCAACATGAAAGTTATGACCACGTTGTTCGAAATGGGGAAGAACTTGAGCGTATTATATGGTATGTGTTAAATAATCCCGTCAAAGCCGGATTGGTAGAAGACTGGCAGCAATGGAAATGGACATACATAAAGCGGGAAATATTTGAAGATGCGATTCGATGATGTCGTTTTCTGTGCCACGCACAGTGTAGGACAAGTTGACAAGTTGGAAACTTGTCCTACATTCTGCAGGGGATGCGTTTGGTTTTACGGAAACGGATTGGAAGTTCACCAAAGTTCATGGTTGGCACGGAGGTTTACTGGCTTAAAACCAAATAAACTGCTTAATCAGAAGGGGCTATTCTAACAGCACGAAAGTTACGATCATGTAGTGCGGAAGGGTGGAGAATTGGAGCAAATTGTCAGATACGTGTGATACAATCTTTAGACGAACAGAGGCATATTGAGCAGACTGCACAATCTACAGTGTGATATAAATACTTTTTCTTCGTATATTTGCGGTGGAAAGGATGTAGCATGTCGCTTTCAACAAAGAAAAAAGTGATTCTCGTTGGCGACCGTGTGTTGATTGAGCCGGATAGAGATCAGGAAAAGACACCGCACGGCTTATATCTTCCTCCCGGT
The DNA here is from genome assembly GCA_040753935.1 of Bacteroidota bacterium. Taxonomy (GTDB): domain Bacteria; phylum Bacteroidota; class Ignavibacteria; order UBA10030; family UBA8401; genus SpSt-333. Next base: position 8,487 of record JBFMDF010000032.1, read on the forward strand.
GTGAAAGAAAAAGAAAAAGTGCAGGCGGGGTACATTGTAAAAGTCGGTCCGGGATACCCGGTGGTCAATCCGAATTTTATTGAGCAGGAGCCATGGTCAACAACGCCGAAAGAACCGGTGAAGTATATTCCCTTGCAGGCGGAAGAGGGAGATTACGCATTGTTCTTACGCGACAACGCCATTGAAATTGAATTTGAAGGGAAACAATATCTGATTGTTCAACAACAACACCTGTTGATGATCATCCGCCCCGATACGTTGTCGGAACTCGGGCTTTCGTCGTTATGAGCAACGATCTCTATTTGTTCAGCGAAGAACATCTGCACAAGCAGTTGGAAACGGCTCCATTCACGCAAGGGTTTTATACCGTTCGCTTCTACACAACACCGGATGGTGTACTCGCGAAGACAAAAACCAACATCATCTCTGAATTCTATTTGTATCCGTCTGGCGGCACCTTGCGTGATAAAAATTTCAACATCGTTTTCTATGATTCGCAGTTCGATACGTACCGCGGATTTCAACCGCCGCACCTGAAGGAGGAAAAGTAATTTGTTTCATGTCTCAAGGTTCATGGCGTGAAGCGTGTACCCATTGATCTGTTTGTTCATAATTTTTCAATCGTGAAATTTTGTAATTTCAAATTACTCTACTACTAACCTAGCAAACAATGAACTACACCCCACTTAATCCTGAAGCAATTCTCGAAAGCATCAGCGGCGGATTTTTTGCGCTCGACAAGAATTTCAAATTTACGTACTGGAACAAAGCGGCCGAAGAAGGGACACACTTAAAACGAGAAGAGGTTATCGGGAAGAGTGTGTTTGAAGTGTTTCCAAATCTGGAAGGTTCGGAGTTGGGGGAAAAATACCGTCGCGCATTTGCTACGAAAACGTATCAATCGTACGTTAACTGCTACCGCGACGAGCGATATGAAAAATGGTTCGATTTCCGCATCTATCCGAATGAAGAGGGGCTTTCGGTATTTCTTCAGGATATTACGGAACAGAAACGGCAGGAGCGCCAGCGTGAAACGCTGCTTCACATCACTCATGCAATTAACACTGCAACACAGTTGGAAGACCTCTGTGCCGACGTGGTGCGCATTATTGCCGAAAGTTATGAACTGCCCCAACAGAACGTTCTTCTCTATTTCCATCGTCCCAGTGACGGGCAATTGATTTTGCTGGCGCCGGAGTTGCCGCTATCGGAGATGCAGAAAAATTTATATGCGGTTTCCATTGCCGCCGAGAACAACTTTGCCAGTGTTGAAGCGTTTACCACAGGTAGTACTATTGTTACCACCGATATTGCCCGCAGTGTCTTGTTTACCTTCTCACCACAACAAGTCATCTCTACTAAAGTGTGGACGTTGTTGTCGTTGCCGCTCCGCGTTGAACGTGAACGGCTCGGTGTGCTGGAAGTGCTGTTGAATTTCGGCAAGGAAATTGCCGAACATGAAGCCTCGTTTTTATCTCTGGTGGCAAGTGAAGTTGCGGTCGGTATCAGTCGCCGAGGATTGATTGACGAACTGCGCGTGAAGAATGTTGATTTGGAAATTCAGCGCGCCCAAACAGTGGAGGCGCACGACAAGTTAAAACGTTTCCTCGCCTTTTTCAGTCATGAATTGAGAGCGCCGCTGAATTCCATTATCGGTTTTTCCGACCTGATTATGGAAGAAAGCAGTTCACTGGAGCGAGAAAAATTGCTGGAGTACGTTGCCGCCATTAAAGCGGGAGGGACGCACCTGCTTCATTTAATCAACGATATTCTCGATTTGTCGAAGATTGAGGCGGGGAAGCTGGCGTTACATTACGCCACCGTCAACATCTACACGTTACTCGATGCCGTCAAACAAACAGTTCAGCCGCAGTTAGATGCAAAGAAGATTCAACTCAACGTCACCGTAGCCGATGAACTGGACAACATCATCGTCGATACCATTCGGATGAAACAAGTGCTGATTAACCTGTTGACGAATGCCATTAAGTTCAGTCATGCCGAAGGTACGATTATTCTCACTGCGCGCAGGAATAAAAATGATATTGAAATTTCTGTGCAGGATTTTGGTGTGGGAATAAAGCAAGAAGACTTGCATACCATCTTCCAGCCTTTTCAGCAAACCGTTGAAGGTGCGCGGAAATCTGAAGGATCGGGTCTGGGTCTTTCTATTACGAAAAGACTCGTTGAACTCCACGGCGGCTCCATCCATGTTGTCAGCGAGTTTGGAAACGGAAGCACGTTTATTGTTCGAGTGCCGATTCTCGTGCAGGTGGAAACGGAGAAAGAAGTGATGCTGAAAAAGATTTCCGATACAGTGGAAGTGGGCAGACAGAAACGCGTGCTGATTGTTGAAGACAAACCTCATGCCCGCACACTGCTGCACACATACCTAAGTGAAGCCGGTTATGTCATAGAAATTGCCACCAACGGTGTTGAAGCGCTGGAAAAAGCAAAATTATGGAAACCGGATGTCATCACGCTTGATATTCTGTTGCCGGTGAAAGATGGCTGGCAGGTATTGCGTGAATTGAAGGAACACCCCCTGTGCAAAGATATTCCTGTCATCATTATCTCTATGGTTGATGAACGGAATGTCGGTTTCGGTCTTGGTGCGGTGGAATATTTTGTAAAGCCGGTACAGAAAAATGAATTGCTTGCCGCTATCAAAAAAGTGGAAGAGGTCAACGCTCGGAAATCGGTGAAGATCCTCGTTATTGACGACGATACCGCCGTCACCGATCTGGTGCAGGTGATTCTCGAATCGGAAGGATGCACAGTGTTGAAAGCGCATACCGGTAACGATGGATTGACGCTGGCAGAAAAAGAAAAACCCGACCTCATTATTCTCGACTTGGTCATGCCGGACATATCAGGATTCAGCGTTGCCTATCAACTGAAACACAACCCCGCAACGTACACTATTCCGGTTATGATTATGACTTCGATGGAAATTGACAGCGAAACGCGCGAGCAACTGGAAGGGTTTGTCGTTAGTCTCATGCAAAAATCCGGTTTTACCAAGCGCGATCTGTTGAATGAAATTGCATCGATTTCCATGCCTACCGGCAGGCAGGAAGGAAAGAAACAGTAAGAGCAGGTAATTCATCCTGTGGTACGTCTTTCCTCCGGGTTTACGACCTGGTAGCGAGCGAAGGAATAACGAATGTAGAATAACCATGCGAATGTTCTCAACCTTCGCATGGTTATCTTATCTAAGAAACGCATATCACCATTAGTCTTTATTCACACTTAACTTTCATCTTCACTTCTGTCCAGTGCGCTCCCTCAATATGCTGATCCTTTACACGAAGAGTGAAAATATTTTCTCCTCTATTCAAGTGTACTTCAACAATTTTGCCGACTCCGATAAGAGTTGATCCTTTCCACCATTCGTAAGTGATATTGACATTCTCATTACGATTTAGCGGCGGAGCTGTTAAGACTGTTGTTGGATTGGAGGGATTCCATTCTATTGTTGTGTCGTGAGGGAGTGCGATAAATTTCAATGAATCCCATACAGTGATTGAAACCGTTTGTTGTTGAAGTGGTAGTTGCTTTGGTGTCCACGCAATACGTACTGAGTGAACCCCTGTGGTGTGTGGCGTCCATGTTGATTGAACGTTGCCGTCTATAATGAAATTAATCATCTCTGAATTGAAAAGCACATTGGCGTTTAGTGTTGTTCCAACAATCCACTGCTGTGGATAGTTTGACGTGAACTGTGGAGCAGCGATCACAAAGATTTCTTTTTGGACCGAATCAACGGAATTTTTCAACCGCCTTCCGTCGTTCGCCGTTAAGGTAATGATATGCCGCCCGGCAGGTAATTGCACAGAATCGTGAGTGAGCAATACATCATCCAACTTCCAACTAAATTGCAGAGTGTCGCCATCGGCGTCGGTTGTCTGTTTCGGTTTCAATACCACAACTTCATTTTCATACAGTACATTGGGGAGTGTGAAAGATGGATGAGGTCTTGAATTAACTCTCACCATTGTTTCTTTTGTTACCGATTGCGACGAGGTGCCGGAATTATCTGTGACTTTGAGTGAAACGGAATGTACTCCAGCCGTTAAGGTAGAAAGCGAAACAATGGGGGTTGTGCCGATTATTTTTTTAT
>JBFMDF010000033.1:0-12407 GCA_040753935.1 Bacteroidota bacterium
CGAACTCATACTTGGGCTGAAGGATGCAAAGAATGATTCGCATCAGTCGGACGATGGTGGAAGATTTTCAACTTCACTAAGTTCTCACCGCCAGCCAAAAGGCGGGCGATATGTTAACATATTCTCAGTTAATAACTTTCTTTCTTAGAAGGAAATTTTTGGGATTTTACATCAACGATGTATGATTTAAATGCTGTGCGCATAATGTCAGAGAGGTTAGCATATTTTCTAACAAATCGTGGATGAAACTGTTCGTTCATACCAAGCATGTCGTTAGTGACCAGTACTTGACCGTCGCAACCGGCACCGGCACCAATACCAATTGTCGCCGCCGTAATTGCTTTACTTACTTTTGCACCAAGTGATTCCGGAATTTTTTCAAGTACAAGTGCAAACACTCCGGCACGATCGAGCATCTTCGCATCTTCCAACAACTGTTTTGCTTCGGCTGCATCTTTTGCACGAACTTCGTACGTCCCAAATTTATAAATCGACTGGGGAGTTAAACCAAGATGTCCCATCACAGGAATGCCAATATCGACTAATTGCTCAACCAGCGGAACAATCCTTTTCCCTCCTTCCATCTTCACTGCTTCTGCGCCTGATTCTTTCAACATTCGCCCGCAATTCCGTACAGCTTCTTTAATATCTACCTGATACGACATAAACGGCATATCGGCAACAAGCATGGCACGTTTTACTGCCCGGCGTACAATTTTAGTATGGTAAATCATCTCATCAAGAGTTACCGGTACAGTTGTTTCCAATCCTTGAACAACATTAGCGAGTGAATCGCCAACTAGAATAATGTCAATTCCTGCTTCATCGAGCAATCGGGCAGTTGTATAATCGTATGCGGTGAGCACAGCAATTTTCTCGCCGTTCTTCTTCATCGACAGTACCGCTTTCGTAGTAATACGTTTATACTCCGACGTTTGTGTGCTCATAGATGCTTTCTGATGTAGAAACAAAATGAATGTTTAATGTTTTCTCAAATCCTTCTTTAATAGCAACAGCAACCTCATCAAACGTCATGACCTTGCCTGTTGCCGTTGAAAGATCGATTGTCTTCTGTTCAAAATCTGTACGGATGGCTTTCCTCACCGCTTCATCATCAATACGCAATAGTTCTGAAAGCAACATGTGCTCGGGTCCAAGTAAAATTGAACCATGCTGAAGCACTACGTCGCTTCCCTCCGGATGTGAGAACCGGCGCTGGGCGCTGCCGACAAGTTTTTTATTGTCAATTTGCACCTCATACCGCGCAGAACTGGAAAAGCAAGGAATAGATTCTTGTTTGCGATACAATTGCCTAAAATTTGGTTGGGAAGTTTCATAACTAACTTTTGAACACACTGCGCTCAAACCGGCAACCAGTGCACGACTGATAAGGGAATAAATCTCTGTAATCCCTTTCCCATCGGCAAACATCACAACGCTGTACGTTACTTCGTTGGCGTGGAGAATTGCTCTTCCCCCGGTAGGACGACGAACAACACCAACTCCATACTCGTAACATTTTGTGCTATCAATATCTTCTTCCGATTGATTATAGCCGAGAGAAACTGTCCACGGTTTCCATCCATAGACACGTACGGTCGGTAAAATCTCGCGACGCAATAATTTTTCCGCAAGTTCAATATCGTACTTCATATTGAACTCACCGTCTGCCAACCCTGTATTGATAAATTGCCACTTCATCGTTTCATCAGTCTGAATCACTTGCTGTTCGTCGCGCCGTAATGATGCCGCGCTTGCTCTTAGCAATAAAATCGAGGATATGCTGAACTTCCGGTGTCATCGGCATTGCAGCTTTAATTTGTTCTACACCTTGAGTCACATTGAATTTTGACAGATAGAGAATTCGATACACTTGATGTAGCGTTTCAATGGTCTCTTTCGTAAAGCCGCGCCGGCGCAAACCGATAATATTCAATCGCTGGTAGGTAACGGGCCAACCGCCTGCCATAATGTATGGCGGAATATCTTTAGGAACGCGGAACATTCCGCCTACGATTGAATGCGCGCCAATGTTGACAAATTGGTGAATGGCAACCAAACCGCCGATAAACGCATAATCTTCAATAGTCACATGCCCTGCCATTTGCACAGAGTTTGCAATGATAACATTGTTACCAATAATGCAATCGTGCGCAACATGAACATACGCCATAAGCAGGCAGTTACTTCCTACAACCGATTTGAAATGTTGCTTCTTCGTTCCGCGATTCAACGTGCAAAATTCACGGATGGTGGTGTTGTCCCCAATCTCGAACGTCGTTGGTTCATTATTGTAGGTAAGGTCTTGCGGCGGAGTTGAGACTACCGCTCCTTTATGTATGGTGCAATTCTTTCCGATGCGAGCACCATTATCTACCAGCACATGTGGTCCGATGGTTGTCCCTTCACCAATAACAACATCGCCTTCAACAACAGAATAAGCACCGATTGTTACCCCATCGGATAGTTGTGCTTTCGGATGTACTACTGCGGTGGGATGAATATTTGTCGGCATAAGGTTTTACGAATGAGACCGCCGTATCACCTGAACGACACGGCGGTTAATGAATTATGATTGCGGTGGTTTTGGTCTATCAACAATTGTTGCCATTAACTCCGCTTCGCATACTAACTGACCGTCGACGTACGCCTTGCCATCCATCTGACAGACACGGCTGCGTCGGTTTTTCATTGTCAACTCATACACCAGTTGATCGCCGGGGTGAACAGTCTTTCTAAATTTTGCATTGTTAATGCCCATGAAAAAGACCAATTTATCTTCTTGCTCGGTAGAACCATCGAGCAGCAGCACTCCACCAGTCTGTGCCATCCCTTCGATAATCAGCACTCCCGGCATTACGGGTGCGCCAGGAAAATGTCCCTGAAAAAATTGTTCATTAAAGGTTACATTCTTTACACCAACAATTTTTTCATTCAAACGAAAATCGATAATTTTATCTACCAACAAGAACGGATAGCGATGCGGCAGAATTCGCTGGAGAGCAGATACGTCAAAGACAATGCCTTCTTTCTTTTCATGCTGATACTTCTTGATAATTTTCTTTTGCTGGTAGAGTTTACGTACAACTCTCGCAAATTCTACATTGCTTGCATGACCGGGGCGAGCGGCAAGAATGTGCGCCTTGAGCGGCACACCGATGAGCGCAAGATCTCCCATCATATCCAGCAACTTATGTCGCGCAGGTTCATTCTTAAAATACAACTGCTTGTTGTTGATTGGCTGACCATGTCCGCCAAGAAAGACTGATTGTTTAATACCAAGTTTTTCAGCAATGCGGCGCAATTCTTCATCGGGCAAATCTTTGTCAGCAATAACAATGGCGTTGTCCAGTGTTCCCCCCTTGATCAATCCGGCATCGCGCAAGTGTTCAACTTCATGCAAAAAACAGAACGTGCGGCACATCGAAAATTCCGGAACAAATTCTTTTTCCAAATCGAACAACCCCGTATGCTGACTGCCGAGCGCAGGATTGTTATAATCCACCATTACGGTAATCCGAAAATCATCCGTCGGCAACGCAACAATGTGAACTCCCTTTTCTTCATTCTTGTACTCAATTGGCTGATCAATCACCAGATAATCTTTTGGTGCGTCTTGTACTTCAAAGCCAGACTCCATCAATAACTCTACGTACGGTTTTGCGCTTCCATCGCCGATTGGCGGCTCAACACCGTCGAGATCGATAATGAGATTATCAATTTGCAACCCGACCACGGCCGCAAGAACATGTTCCGTTGTATGAACGCGTGCTTCGCCGATGCCAAGTGTCGTACCGCGTGCAACATCTACCACATGATCAACGTCAGCAGGAATTTCCGGTGAACCGCCGATATCGATCCGGCGAAAACGGATGCCGTAATTTTCCGGCGCAGGACGGAACGTCATTGTGCATTTGGTTCCGGTGTGCAGACCGATACCAGACATTGAAACAGGTTTATTAATGGTACGTTGTTGAACTAACATTCACTCTCCATTATTTTTTTGAAAACAGATGTCAGACATCTCGAGTACAGATTTTTACACAATTGTCAATTTTTTGTACGACTTCAATACAATGAGGTCTAACATCCCGACAGGTTGAGTGGTCAACCTGATGAATACTCTCCACTCACTTTTCATTCTTGAGTTTCTGAATTTCTTCTTTCAATTCTTGAAGTTGCTTTTGCATCTCCCGAATTTCGACAAGAAGTTCAGGCAATTGACGAATAGCCCCTTCCTGACGTCGCCACTTTCTTGCTTCTTTGGCAGGATAGCCCATGTATGTTTCCCCTGCAGTCGTGAGATTATTCGATACGCCCGAGTGCCCACCAATTTTCACATTGTCGCTGGTGGCGATGTGCCCCGTGATAGACACATTTCCTCCGATCATATTTCTGTTTCCGATTTTCGTGCTTCCTGCAATCATTGTTCCACCGGCAATAACGGTATCTTCTCCGATGACTACATTATGCGCAACCTGCACAAAATTGTCGAGTTTCGTCCCTCGCTTAATACGTGTTTCGCCAAGTGTTGCGCGATCTATACACACGTTGGCTTGAATTTCAACATCATCTTCGATCACCACAATGCCCAGTTGCGGAATTTTGCGATAGGTTTTGTCATTCTTCGGAGCAAAGCCAAATCCGTCACTGCCAATCACAGCTCCCGGCTGAATGATCACACGATTGCCGAGGATACACCCTTCTCGAATAGTGACATTGGCGTAGAGTACGCAGTCATGACCAATCTTCACATCGTTTCCGATGACGGTGTGAGGATGTAGTCTGCAATTCTCTCCGATGGACGTTCGCTCTCCAACAACCACATACGCCCCGACGGAGCAATTTTTCCCAATGGTCGCCGTCGGATGGATAACAGCGGTGGAATGAATACCAGGTTCAATGTTTTTTTTGGGGGGAAGAAAATGTTCGATAGCAACGACAAAGGAGGAATACGGATCGTTCAACCGAATCAACGCCGGCGGAAGTTTTGCAAACTTCGAAACATCAAGCGAGGCGCTGACAAGAACGGCAGAGGCGGAAGTTGATTCGAGGTACTTCTCATATTTCGGATTAGCAATAAATGAGAGCATCCCCGGTTTTGCCTCTTCAATTTTTGCTACTCCCACAATCGGTACTGTACCGTCACCGATAACTTCGCCCTCCAGTATTTTTGCTATGTCGTTTACCGTCATGATGAATATAAAAAATGAATCCCGACTGTTCGGGATTCATTTTTTACTTTTGTTGAATTTTTTCCAAAACTTTTTGCGTCAGATCGTGTTTGCTATTTGCATAGAGGAGTAAGGTAGAACTGCTCCGGTCGACAACGTAATCGTACCCTTCGGCATCGGCAACATCTTTCACCGCCTTGAAGATTTTCTCCTGAATCGGCTTCATCAACTCATTCTGCTTGGTGAACAATTCGCCATTGGTGCCGAATTTTTGATTGCGGTAGTCAACCAGTTTTTTATCGAGATCCTGCAGTTCTTTTTCTACTTCTGCACGTCGCTTATCGGTCATAATCAGTTTCCGTTTATCGTACTCGTCAACTTTGCGTTGAATGTCGGCCGCCATACGGTTCAACTCATTCTGCCATTCCAGCGTCAACGCGTCCAACTGTTTTTGAGCATCTTGCGCTTCGGGCAGTTGTTCCATAATAGTTTGCGAGTTGATATATGCAATTTTTGTCTGCGCTACCACCGGTAACGACAGTGCAAACAAGAAAAAAAAGAGAGACCTTTTCATTATTCCTCCGGAAATTGTTGAGAAAGAGTATCTCAACGGACGTTATTTTCCTCCACGCTTTAAATAGATGATAACGTCTGGCGTATAATCATACATCGGATCGGCATACAAGAGCGGAACATCGGTTGCTTTATCAAATACAAATGCCAGTTTCTTCTCCTTCGCAACTTTTTCAATCGCTTTATAGACCTTCTCTTGAATTGGCTTCATTACTTTTTCCCGCTGGATTGCCAGTTCCTGTTGCTTCTCTTGGCGAAATTGATTGAGTTTCTGTTCTTCATCAATCAACTCTTTCTGTCGGGCTTGCTTTGCCGATTCATTCAGCATGTTTGCCTGCTTTTGGTAATCTTCGTATTTGGTCTGAAGTGCTTTTGCCCGGCTTTCAATTTCATCTTGCCAACTTTTCACCAATCCTTCGAGTTTTTGTTGCGACTCTTTCGCTTCTGGCATCTCGTTGATGATTTTTTCAGAATTGACAAAACCGATTCTCAATGCGCTTTGTTGTTGTGCACTTGCTGTACAAATCATCAGCAGCAAGGAGACTGCACCAAAAAGTATTTTTTTCACGATAACCTCTTTGATTTAGTGATACATGATTGAATTTAAAATCCTCTGCCAAATTGAAAATGGAATTTCCATCCTGACGGTGTCTTTACGCCTGGCAGCGGATTGTCGTAGCCATAACCATAGTCAAATCCCAACAAACCGATCGGGTTAATCAACAACCGTGCACCAAATCCTGCCGACCGTTTCACATCAAACAATTCTGTCTTCGATAAATTTTCGTACACATTCCCTGCTTCTGCAAATGCAAGAAAGTAAATCGGAATTGGATTAAGTGCAACATTAAAACGAAGTTCAGCAGTGTATTTTGCTAAATTCTGAGCGTAGAGATACCTGCCATTAGGATTTCGAGGTCTAATACTTCCATCTTCATATCCGCGTAACGGAGTGGTGTACGCCTGTCCGAGGCCGGTACCTCCCATGTAAAATGTTTCGATTGGTGGAATATACGAATCTTTTTTGTATGGAAAGATAAAGCCGTACTGCAGCCCAAGGTACAATGCAATTTTTTGGTTGTTGAATACCGGTGTGTACCAATCAGCTGATATAAGATGTTTGTTGTATGCCGCCGTGCCCGGTAAAATCGGCGCGCCGGCGATTTCTGTAAACAATGAGATGCTGCTTCCCTGTGTGGGAAACAGCGGACTGTTCACGCTGTTGCGGGAGATGGTTTGTGAAATGCTGAATTGACTGGTAACCCCAGTACGATCGTAGTAGTACAACCCACCCACATCTTTCACATCCAACCGTTGAAACCGGAACGCCCACGTGATATTAAAATAATCATCGGGCCACTTCAAGCGCCGACCTACGCTAATTGTGCCGCCGGTTTGGCGCAGGTTGTAGTAATATTCTTGCTTCGTATCATAAATACTGAAACCGAACGACGTCGGCGTATCGTACACCCACGGTTCGCGGAATGAAATTGAAAATGTGCGGTACCGGCTCCCTTCGCCAAACTGCCAATCGAAATTCAACACTTGTCCGCCGCCGCCGGAAAATGGCTCGGTGATGTCGAAATTGTTGAACGTCAGTCCCAACGCTCCGGTTGCGCCAAACGCGCCGCTGTAACCGACTGATGCGTTGAAGGTATCGCTCGACTTTTCTTCCACTTCAAAAATAATGTCGACATTTTTGTCATCCACAAACTTCGTGTCGGGCTTAATGCGTTCAGGATTGAAGTAGTTGAGAACCGACAATTGCCGAATACTGCGGATAATGTTCGATCGGCTGAAATAATCGCCGGGGCGCACATATAATTCGCGGCGAATGACGCGCTCCTGCGTTTTTGTATTGCCGCGGATTTCTACAGATGAAATTTTAAATTGATTCCGCTCGCGGATGCGGATAATAACATCAACACTGTCATCACCCACTTTGATTTCTTCCGGTTCGAGAGAGACCGTGAGGTAACCATTATCAAGATAGAGCGAAGCGACATCGGTCTGATCTTCATTCCCGCGTAGATTCTTTTCGAACCTTTCCATATTGAACACTTCGCCGGCGGTAAATCCGAGCCGTGCATTTAACACATCGGCTTTGAATACGGTATTCCCCTCCCACCTAATGTTGCGGAGTTTGTACTGCGGTCCTTCGTAGAGATACAGTTTCAGCGTGATGCTTTCTTTATCGTTTTCAAAAATCACTGAATCAGCCAACAATTCTGCATCACGGAAGCCGTTCTTCTTGTAGAAATTGATAAGAGCTTTTTTTGCTTCTTCATACTTTTTCTTCTCCAATTTTCCCGTACGCCAGAATTTCCACCAACGTTTTTCGTGAATATCGGGAAGTTCACCTTTCAGGTCATCGGCGTCATACCTCTTGTTACCGTAAAACAGAACATTGCGGATTCGGGCGTCGCTTCCTTCATCAATGGCCAAGCGTAAAATCTTTCTCCCCTTCGCATCTTTATCCGTCACATCGACAAGTTCGGGGATAACCTCTGCCTGCAGGTACCCTTCTTCTTCGTACGCTTTCTTTATGGTCTTGATGATTTTATTGATCTCCTGCGGCGAGATGATTTGTCCCTTCGTAACATTGATTTTTTTATTGAGGTCATCGTCATCTAACTCATCGTTGCCGTCATATTCCACTGCTTCAAGACGAGGGTATTCTTCAACTTTGATAAGCAGGTAGACTCCGTCTCCAACGAAATTTTCTGCTTCGATTTCAATGTTGGAAAAAATTCTCAAGTTCCACAGGCGAAGAATAGCGCTGCGTGTTTGGTCTCCCGGCACAGTAATCTCATCGCCAATTTTCAATCCGGAGTTGCCGATGATTGCTGATGCTTCGGCAAGGGTATTTCCACTAACAGAAATACCGAGGACCTTGTACTGTTTTTGTTGCAGCGTGCCGGTTTGGGCATACACCGCACTGCTGAATAATAACGAGAATGCTACACAAATGATTGTTTTCACTGAAGTCTTTGCTCTGTTAAAAACCTGACACACTTTTCAACATCCGACGGACGTAGTTTTTATTGGAAGACGTTTTTGAAGTAGATGCAAGTTGTTCACTCACCAGTCCAAAGCGGCGCTCGCGGTTCTGGTACGATTCAATTGCTTCGTATAACTGTTTACGACGAAAATCGGGCCAAAGAATATCCGTCACATACATTTCGGAATACGCTAATTGCCACAGCAAGAAATTACTGATCCGCAATTCGCCGCTCGTGCGAATCAGCAGATCGGGATCGGGTATTCCTTGTGTTGACAGATGGTCCGAAATAATCTCGTCGGTAATCATCGCCGGTTGAAGTTTCCCCGCTTTCACCTCTTCGGCAATTTTTTTCATGGCAGAATTCAAATCCCATCTGCCGCTGTAACTCAATGCAAGAATTAATGTCAAGCCGGTGTTGTTTTTCGTCAATTCAATGGCATCGAGAAATTCATCCTGAACTTCGGCAGGAAGCGAAGCAAAATCGCCAATGGTCTTCAACCGTACGTTGTTTTTGTGAAGATTGTCGCACTCGTCGCGGAGCGAACTCAGAAGTAAACGCATAAGGATGGACACTTCTTCTTTTGGCCTCTTCCAGTTCTCCGTCGAAAACGTGTACAGCGTCAGATACTTCACCCCGAGTTGTCCGCAGGCTTCAACAATATCACGCACCGAATTAACCCCCTCATGATGCCCCGCAACACGCGGCAATGCGCGCCTCTTTGCCCAACGTCCGTTGCCGTCCATAATAATGGCAATGTGTTGAGGAATTTGACCTCGTTTAAGCAGACGTTCCTGTAATTTTTTATCCTGTCCGGTCGCGTGGACTGTTTGTTTTGCCAACGTGCGCCTCATAGTTGTGGAAAACTTCAAAACCTCTTCAAAAAAATGAAACTTATCCCCACAAGGTCGGGATAAGTTTACCAAACCATGAAAAGATACGGTTTTATAGAGAGAGAATCAACGATGGAGACATGGGTCAAATGGATAGACGAATTTTTGTCCCGTGCGGTTCCGAAAGTTTAGGTATATTATCGGTATGGATAGCATACGAGATGTCATTGTAATCGGCGGCGGCGCGGCAGGCATGATTGCAGCATGGCGCGCTGCTTCGGTAAACTCCAACGTTCTTCTTCTGGAAAAGAATAAGAGACTCGGCATTAAAATCCTTATCTCGGGTGGTGGAAAATGCAACATTACCAACGGAAACGATCTGCAGACTATGCTGAAACAGTTTGAAAAACAGGAGTCACGATTCCTGAAATTTGCATTCCACACTTTCACCAATACCCAGTTGTTGTCGTTGTTACAGCAACAGGGGGTTGAAACCTACGTACAGGAGAATGGAAAAGTATTTCCCGTGAGTCATGACGCTAAAGAGGTAGTTGACGCGTTTACGAAATTGATGGCTTCTACAGGAGTGGAAATCCAATGCAACTCTCCGGTAGAAGAAATTAGCAAAGAACAGAGTTGTTTTAAGGTGAAAACACCCGCCCAAACATTGTTTTCACGGAATGTTATTGTTGCCACAGGTGGACTTTCATACAAAAAAACCGGAACCACTGGTGATGGATACGAATGGGCAAAACAGTTTGGTCACACTATCGTGCCGCTGAGACCGGCGCTGGCTCCACTGTACCTCTCGCCTGTTCCGAGCGTACATTGGCAGGGAACGCCAATCCGTGATTGCACACTGTATGCTGTTTGTGAAGACGGAATTGTAGCACAGTGGCATGGTGATGTACTCTTTACGCACTTCGGCATTTCGGGACCTTCTGCACTGGAAGTAAGTAAAAAAGCGTTTGCGGCAATGCAATCCGGAAAACAAGTGTCAATGCACGTGGATTTTTTCCCGGAACTTCGGCAGGAACAATTAGAATCGAAATTGATTTCCGATATTTCTGAAAATACGAATAAACATATCACAACATTTATCGAGCAGTATGTACCCAAACGACTTGCAGAATATATTGTCTCACAAGCCCATATTGACGGTACTACAAAACTATACCAACTGAAAAAAGAGGAGCGAAAACGATTAACCTCTGTGTTAAAATCTTGTTTTGTCGGAATTGTGAGTGAAATTCCATTGGACAGAGGCGAAGTAACTGCCGGCGGTGTTGCTTTACATGAAATCAATCCGACAACAATGGAATCGAAACTTGTGAAGGGGTTATTTTTTTGCGGTGAAATACTGGATATCGCCGGACCGGTTGGCGGATACAATTTACAGGCAGCGTTTTCTACCGGCTATGTTGCGGGAGAGTCTGCTGGAAAAAATCAAACACAACACGCCGGTAAGAGTTGTTAAGGGTATCTCTTATCGAGAGGAATGACAAACTTCAATGCAGTATGCGTCTCAGAAAAACCGACAACTTTGTTATCCACCAATCCACATTGCTTCCCTATCCTCATTACTTCAGTATCTTTGATTGTCGCTTCTTTCCCTTTACGAGAAAGGACCCAAATGCCGCCATTCGGTTTGAGGTACTTCTTCAACAAGGCAAGTTGTTCAACTTCTTTTGCCGAATTTGCTTCATAGAACATCAGATCGGAATCTTTCGCCGCCTTTCCGAGTATAACGACGGCCGCCTTCTTTTGAATATCGGACAGAAATTTTTCCTCCTTGAAATTGATGACGGATACTTTTGAATCCGCCGTAACACCCAATTTATCCAAAACGCTCTTCGGGTTTTTGATCTTCTCAAACCACTTCTTTGCTTTAACACCGATAGCGATGGCAACTCTCTTTCCCCGAAATGAAAACGAAAGCACGCCATCTTTTGAGGTAAGTGATTTCATCTCATTGAACGGGATCGTCATCCCCAATTCACCACGGAGAATGAGCGCACCCGTTTCCAGCAATACGTTTGCATCCACTTCTCTATTGTTTATTCTCACTTTCGTTGTTATTGCTGTACCCATAGTTTTTCTTGATTAAACTTACATTAACTGCTATTGTTTCGCTGTTGTGTAATAATTGCAAACACTATTCTCGTTTCTCCGCTCACTGCTCTACAAATCAATTGAATCCGTGGATAGATCACAAGTGAAAGAATGCAATAGATGTGGAGAATAATGTTTTAAAGAATGTTACGTTGACAAAAAAAGAGACGAGATTTTTGGAAAACCTATCATTGTATCAAAACTCAAACCTCACGCCTGTCATCGCACGAAAGCCGATGTAATATGCCCCCGGGTCTGCCAATTCTCCGCCAATTCGTCCCGAGGAATCCATCCACTTTACGTTCCTATCGTTGAACAGATTCCGAATATCTGCATAGATCATCGCGCGGAGTATCTTGTTGATCTGAATTGACTTGCTGACCTTCAGGTCAACTGCCGAATAATTTTCCATCCGCCTGTTATTCGGGACGAAGAAGAGCGTCGTATCCTGCGGCGTAAATCCGTCCCGCGAGGGATAGTACGTATACGGTTTGGCAGTATTGAAATTATAAAAGAGTTGCGCATCGATACCAAAGGGAAGTGAAAAGAATGCTGAAATTTTTACTGTATGCCGTTGATCCCAACTCAAATAGAACAGCGAGGTGTACGGCTTAATGCCATACTGCGCAAGATACAATCCCTGTGTTGCGTTCTCGCTCAATCCTTGAGCGAGCATGAAGGTGTACGAAATCTCGCCATTGACAACGTCCCCA
>JBFMDF010000034.1:0-12320 GCA_040753935.1 Bacteroidota bacterium
CATACACAGTTCATGATGAACTAAATATTCAGTGGTTTGCCAGTATCAGCGTCCTTCCCTAAATACGGCGTACATAAAATTTAATTATACCATGAAGCAACGGCAGAGTTGCTTCTTTTGTTTTAAAACTGGATTTTTAGAAAAATCAGCCATAACAAGTTACCCTATTGTGGAATAAAGTCATGTCCTACCAAACCCTACTCTACTCAATTTCCAACAACATACTCACCATCACGCTCAATCGTCCGGAAGTGTTTAATGCGGTGAACGAACAGATGAAAAAAGAACTGCTCGATGCATTCAAACAGGCAGAGAAAGACTCTTCTGTTCACTGCATTGTTCTGCGCGGCGCGGGTGAAAAAGCGTTTTGCGCCGGACAGGATTTGAAAGAGTATCAGGAAATGAAATCTTCTATGAAGAACATGCTGGAAGAAGGGTACAACCCCATCATCAGACTGATGCGTTCGATTGAAAAACCAATTATTGGCATGATTAATGGCGTGGCGGCAGGAGCAGGATTCAGTTTTGCGCTCGCCTGCGATCTGCGCATCATGTCCGACAAAGCAAAACTCATTCAAGCGTTTGTCCGCATTGGTCTGGTAGCAGATTCCGGCTCGCATTGGTTTCTGCCGCGGATAGTCGGAATGGCAAAAGCATTTGAATATGCCGCCACGGGAAAAGATATTGACGCCATCGAGGCAGAAAAAGTCGGACTGGTGAATAACGTTGTTCCACACGCGGTATTGGAAAAGGAAACGTACACGCTCGCCGAACAGCTGGCTCGCGGCGCAACCAAAGCCATCGGCATCATCAAGCGAACGCTCAACAAATCACTCACCCTTTCCCTCGATGAACTTCTTGCCTACGAAGCAATGATGCAAGAAGTAGCGTCACACACAGCCGATCACAAAGAAGGACTCAACGCCTTTATCGAAAAACGTCCGCCGAAGTTTGAAGGAAAATGAAAACAGTTAATGATTTAATAACTAGAGCAATTGAATGATTGCCGTTTTGAACAACATACCGATTTTTCCCCTACCAACCATTCCGCTACTTAATTTGCAAAAAACACTCAACGCCATTTGCGGAAATGAAAATCTTCTTCTATACTGTGATGAAAAAATCAACTTTCCGCGTGGTATAAAGTTTGTAATGGTATGAGAAGATGAATTCTCTTTTTTCAGACCTGTTACTCTGCAACTAACGAAAGGAAGTACTTCTATGCGTATTGGAATTCTTACCGGTGGCGGAGACGTTCCCGGCCTAAATCCGTGTATCAAAGAGGCTGTGTACCATGCTACCGATGCAGGCGCCGAAGTGTACGGCATTCGCCGCGGTTGGGGCGGATTGCTCAACTTTAACATTGATGATGTAGAAGATCAAAAAAATTGGGTGATTCCTTTAACCAAACAAAATACACGCACCATCGATCGTTCCGGCGGAACATTTCTTCACACATCACGCACCAATCCGCAAAAAGTGAAGTGGTCGGATATCCCGAAATTTTTGCAAGACCCAAAAAATCCACCAAAGAAAGATGATCCGCCAAGCGATTTTACACCACATGTGTTGCGAGTGCTCGAGTACTTAAAAATTGATATTCTCATCACCATCGGCGGCGATGACACACAAAGTTATGCTGTTCGGCTTCACGATGAAAAATTTCCTGTCGTTGCCATTCCTAAAACAATGGATAACGATGTGTACGGCACCGATTACTGCATCGGTTTTTCAACAGCGGTAACGCGAAGTGTTGAATTCATCACCAACTTGCGTACTTCGGCTGGCTCGCATGAACGCATTGCCGTCATCGAGTTATTCGGACGTAACTCCGGTGAAACCTCGCTCATCTCTGCGTACCTTGCCGGCGTTGACCGAGCAATTATTTCCGAAGTACATTTTGATCCCGAAAAACTTGCGCGCTTGTTGATGGAAGATAAAAAGAATAATCCGAGCAACTATGCAATTATGACTATCTCCGAGGGGGCTCAGATGGTGGGCGGTAAAGTGATTGAGTACGGACAGGCAGACGCCTACGGGCACAAAAAGTTAGGCGGCATCGGGCAAATTACAGGAGAAGCAATACAAAAAATCACCGGTGCACACATCATCAATCAACAAGTCGCGTACCTCATGCGCAGTGGCGAACCTGACGCACTCGACCGCATGGTGGCAATGTGCTACGCCAATCTTGCTATCGATTTAGCGCTGAAGAAACACACCGGCAGAATGGTTGCCTTGCGCGACGGCAAATACACTACAGTTCCCATCAAATCTATTATGGATGGAGTGAAGCGTGTTGACGTTCAGGAATTGTACGACGCAGAAAATTACCGTCCGCGCGTGTTCAATGTGCTTGGCAAACCGATGTTCTTGTACTAAAGAGTGGATATGCGACTCACGTCCACCGTGAGTCGCGCCTCCTTGAGTACTTTCTTCTTTCTTTTTCTTCAAGCCTATTTATTTCTCTCTCGACGGCGTGGGTATCAACATTTCAATCTTGCGTCCATTGTTTCTTTTCGCTACTTTGGGGTAGGTCCCAAAAGGAGAAAAACTCACCCCACGCTAACATTAGAACGATTCCCATTTACAAGAGGAGTACTGTATGCTCACATCAATGCATCGTTTCATCATTTTTTCTCTTTTTTTTCTTTTCGTTTTGCAACCGGTAAGAACCCAGACAGGCAGTGCCGCTTTCCCTTTTTTGCTCATTAACCCCTCAACTGAAGCCAACGGCATGGGGGGATCGATGATCAGTGTAACGCCAACCTCGCCAACTTCAACCTCGTTCAATCCTGCTCAATTGGGAATAATGAGTCGCACATATACATTCAGTTCCGATTTTTATGCCAACGTTACCTTGTGGCTGCCGGCGTTTCACCTTCCAGACTTGTGGTTCAATAATTATTCGATGATGTACGGAGTGAATTTGGGAGATACATTTCCAAATGATGTAAGTGTTGGGGTCGGTTATTCACGAATGTTTCTGAATCTTGGAGATTTTATTTTTACCAACGATCGTAGTCCTGATGTGATTACAACTTATAGAGGGTATGAAGAAGTTGACAATTACTCGCTCGGTGTTTCGATGGATGTTGGACCTATTATCGGATTTGGCACCACTGTCAAAAGAATTCAATCTCATTTGTCGCCAACAGGAATAAGCAATGCTCCAGAAAACCCCGATGTTATTGCCGTAGATTTGGGTGTTGTTACGAAATTTCCACTGTTTCGCTATCTCGTTACCGACAATGAATCCCTGCAGCGACAATTGCAGCCGTACCTTGATCTGACACTCTCTTATGCTATAAATAACCTGGGTGGAGATGTGAGTTATGGTAATTCTTTCCAAAAGGATCCAATGCCGCGTACTGCGCGAGTTGGCTGGTCTGTTGAAACAGGCATTGTCATCAACACGGCGGCAATTTCTCTTCCCTTTGTTCAATTAACTCTTGCAAGAGAAGTCAACGATGTTTTAGTAAAACGCAAACCAGAGGGAACATCGTGGGAATACAAGGGATTGCTTGGTGATATTAATTTGTTCAAAGGACTGGTTGAAAGCAGACAGCACCGGTATGTAGATGTTCATCGAGGCTTCTCCATCGGTATGCTTGAAACAATCACATACCGACAAGGCTCATTTGATGGAGGTGGAAATCTTGTGTATAAAACCAACGGAATCACCTACAGCACGCGAGGACTGTTTAGCCTTATTGGCTCACTGATTTACGATGAAAATAACAAAACATTTGCACAGTACTTTCTCCGTCACTTTGAAGTTCGAATAAGTCAAAGTGAATACTCAGGACATGAGATCGTCGGCGGAACGAAATTCAAAAGCGTTCTCTTCTCATTTCATCAATAGTCATTGAACATGCGACTCACGTCTACCGTGAGTCGCGCATTTTTCAAACACTTTCCTCTTTTATTTCCCGCAATCATTCCGTAATTTCTTTCACATTTTTTCATTACCTATTTACCATTGTCTATTCATCATGGCATTATCAATTGGAATTGTCGGCGCCGGAACAATGGGAGCCGGTATCGCGCATGTTGCCGCACTGCACAAGTGCACGGTAGCGCTTTACGATATTAACGAAGAGGTGATCCGCCGCGGCATTGAGCGGATTACCTTTGAACTGAAAAAGAGTGTCGATAAGAGCAAAATCAGTGAAGAAGAGATGAAACAGGCGATGGGTCGCATCAAAAAACGAACGAACATCAACGACCTTGATACCTGCGACATTATTATTGAAGCGGTGCTTGAAGACCTGCGAGTAAAAAAAGACCTTTTCAAAAAATTGGACCAGATCGCTCATCACACAACAATTCTTGCGACAAACACCTCTTCTCTTTCCATTACCTCAATTGCTTCGGCAACAAAAAAACCGGAGCGCGTTGTCGGTATGCACTTTTTTAATCCAGTGCATCTAATGAAACTGGTTGAAATAGTCAAGGGTGCGCGAACATCCGATGATACAGTGAAGCGTGCGGTAGAAATCGCTCACGCCATTGGCAAACGAACCGTGCTGGCAAAAGATACGCCGGGCTTCATTGTCAACCGTGTCGCCCGTCCGTTTTATGGTGAAGCGTTACGGTTATTGAACGAAGGAGTAGCATCCTTTCAAGACATTGACCGCATTGTGAAAGGAAGCGGAGGCTTCAAGATGGGCCCATTTGAACTGATGGATTTAATTGGCAACGATGTGAACTTCGCTGTTACCGAATCGGTGTACGAACAAATGTTTCATGACCCGCGTTTTCAGCCAAGCCCAATTCAAAAACAAATGGTCGAAGCAGGACTGCTTGGCAAAAAAACAAAAAAGGGATTTTACGATTACGAAGAACGATGAAAAAAAACGTTAAGCATCGACAATCAAAAAAACAAAAGCCGGCAACTGCACCCTTTAGCGCTAAATACACCGCTTGCCTACTCGGCGCCGAACAACTGGTAAAAGAATTTTCTGCTGTAGTTCAATCCAGCGGCATTGCTGTGCTGGAGATAAAAAACCGCGCTTCAGTCAAAACATCGGCAAAAAAAATTTCCATCGCGTTCGAAGTAACGCTGGAAGGCAATGATGAAAAGATGAAAAACCTGATTGCGTTGGATGAATCTCTCCCACCTGATATACCGATTGTAACAAATTCCATCACAACAACCGTTTTATCACAAGCCCAACATCTAAAAAATAATCAACGAGTGATTGGTGCGGCGCTGTTTCCAACGTTACTGGAGAATGCTGTGGTTGAACTTGCACCGTCGCTCTACACAACACAAGCCATTGCAGATTCCGTTGTTGCCTTTTTCAAATCGCTTAATAAGCAAACAGCAATTGTTGAAGACAGTGTAGGAATGGTAATGCCGCGAATCCTTTGCCAGATTATCAACGAAGCGTTATTTGCCGTGCTGAGTGACGTTGCCAATCCGAAAGACATTGATACAGCAATGAAATTGGGAACAAATTATCCCCACGGGCCTATTGAATGGGGAGAAAAGATCGGGTTTAGAAATATTCTAGCGGTGTTGGATGCATTGTATAGAAATTATGGAGAGGAACGATACCGTGTAGCACCATTACTCAGGCAAATGGCAATTGCCGGAAGATTTTGGTCTTAACGTCCCAATGAACGTCCCACGCACCTACGACAAAATCTTTATCCACTCTTTCGGGTTTTCTCTACACCACAATCAGAGGTGCGTGGGACGTTTTTTTGCTACTCCCTCGGCATCATCAACACATCCTCCAGCGGAAGCATGAGCAATGGTTCGCCGTTACGTTCCAACCGGAATTTTACCAAATCAACCGTCGGATTGTTCATTATGTTCTGTTCAATGCCAAAAAGTTTCGGCATCAGCACAGAAAAGTCAAAAAGTCCTTTCCGCGGCATTTCGACAAGCGTTACGTTCTGATCTTTTGGAATACCTGCACGTTCTTTCGCAACTAACATTGCCGTTTCCAATCCGCCAATAAGATCTACAAGACCATTTCGTTTCCCCTCCAATCCACTCCACACCCTTCCCTGAGCGATTGAATCAATTTGTTCGTAACTCATTTTCCTTCCGGAAGAAACTTTGGTCACAAAATCTTTATACAGCGTTTTAATTGATGTTTCCATTCTTGCCCGTTCATCGGCTGTCAGATTTCTGTCAGGAACTCCAATTCCAACCAGCGGAAACCGAAAACCAAAACCGAGGTCGGCATGGGCGCCTGCTTTTACAAAATCGGTTGACATGCCAAGCGTCTCTTTGAGATTTTTGTTGTACAACCATCCGCCAATGACGCCGATAGAGCCGGTGATTGTTCCCGGTGCTGCAATAATGGTATCGGCATACATCGAAAGCCAATATCCGCCCGATGCGGCAACAAATCCTTGTGAAACAATGATTGGTTTCTTTCCTTTTGCTTTCTTCATTGCTTCGGCAATATAATCGGATGCCAGCGCATCACCACCGGGCGAATCTATCCGCAGGACAATAGCTTTGATCTGTGAATTGTTTACTGCATCTTCAACTACCTTCACCAAACTTCGTGCATTGATTCCTTCGTCCATTGCACAAACACCAAGCGCATAGATTACAGCGATTTTTGGTGGTTCACCCCACTGTGCATCGTACGGCTGATGAAATGCCGCAAGAGCTCTTGCCGAAGTGAATCCATCTTCTTTTCCCGTTTCTGCCTTGACAATATCATTCACCACGTCCCATCTGCCTATGCTGTCAATTAATCCAAGTTCCTTTGCTTCTGCGGCAAGAAATATGACTTTTGTATTCACCAACGAATCAAAGTGCATTGACGTGAATTTTCTCGACTCGCAAATATCATTTTTCGCTATGGCATACCATGCATCCACAATTGCCTGACGCTGTTCGCGATCGGCATCAGACATGTTTTCGCGTGAGAGCGCTTCGTTGGCAGATTTGTATTTGAAGAACCGCCATTCGTCAAAGCCGACGCCAATTTTTTCCAACGTTCCCTTGAGATAGGTGTTTCCCATGATGTATCCTTCAAGAGAAAGAGTGCCAAACGGATCCATTACAATGGTGTTCGCAACCGATGCAAAATGGTACAAATCCATTCCACCCCGATCGATAAACATGAGAATCTTCTTTCCGGTAGATTTAAATTCCTTCAACTTCTCCCGTATCTCCCACAGTTTTTCACGATCGGAGATCATGCCGGAGGTATTCAGTGCAATGCCGCTAACCGATGGATCGTTCTTTGCCGCTTCGATGAAGGACAATACATCGGAAAGTGTCTTCGTGTTATCAAACAACATAAATCGCTGATACCCGATAACACCGTTCATCTCCATGCTGACGTACTTCGGAGCGGATGGAATAACTCTGTGCATAATGGTCCTGTCGTATGCTCCAACTCGAATACCGTATGTGTTGTAAGCATACTTCCCTTTCACATCGTAATGGGATTGAGTTTCCACGCCAACCGTACCCAAACTGAATTGAAATCCGATATTGAAAGCGTTGTTGTTGAAATATCTTCCGGCAACGCGAACACCCGGAAGAACCTCAACGGCAGTACCAACACTCCAATACTCTTTATGCAACTGAGGCGTACGATGAACGATGTAATCGGCAAAAGCGGTAATCGTTTCATTTCCAAACGGACGTACTCCGACTTCACCGACCGTTTCCCACCCTTTTACATTCACAGCCGACGTATAGTGGGCGGCAACCGATATGAACGGCATCGGTCGGATGAGAGTACCAACCGTCAGTAGATCCGACTTATCGAGAAGAGAATTGTTCGTAGTAGTAAAGTTGTACGAAACACCACTGCTGAATGATCTATTCCCCGTTCCAAGGGTAACGGAGTAATTCGTCACATAGTCTGATACTACTTTTTCGCGCGACAGACCAAAACCAACATTCGGCGCGGCGGCAAAAACGCCCCACCGGTGAAAATCAAATACTCTGCTGTTATTATCCGACCATGCAAACAGCATATCAAATTCACGCACATACGAAAGAAGCGCCGGATTATCGTAACCGTACAGACCGAACTTTAATGCGCCGGGCGATGCTAATTGAAAATCATTACGCATATAGTACGGCGTAATGCTCGATACGGATTGTGCAAAAACCAACTGAACCGCGAAATTCGCACATAAACAGAAGAAGAGTTTTTTCATCGCAACTCCAAAAAATGTTAAAAAAGACGACCATAAAGTACAAAATCTCTTACAAAAAGTATTCATTTTTTACTTCGTATCTTCCTCGCCCAAAATAGGAGGTTTTCATCTTCATTGAAAGACTATCATATTGTCTTTTAAACAACTGTTTTGTACGATTGTATAAATTTTTACCAGACACATCTATTCGGAGGCATGTATGAACATTGTATCATCTGCATTTCAGGATGGAAAAACAATCCCTACACAGTATACGTACTACGGAGTTGACGGAGGAAAAAATATCTCCCTTCCATTTTCATGGAGCGGAGCGCCGGGAAATACAAAATCATTTGCCCTTTCTATTGTTGACCCTCATCCTGTGGCAAAATACTGGGTGCATTGGTTTGTCATCAACATTCCCAAAGATGTTACTGCAATAGCAGAAGGAGCATCGTGCAAAGCAATGCCGAAAGGTTGTAAAGAACTGTTGAATACGTACGGAACATTAGGGTACGGCGGACCTGAACCACCGAAAGGATCGGGCGCTCATCCGTACGTTGTCACGCTGTATGCATTAAACGTTGATAAGATTGATCTGCCGGAAAAAACATTGCTCTCCGAATTCGATTCAGCACTACTTGGAAAGGTTATTGCCACTGCGAAGATTACCGGCTATTACGAACGGTAGGTGAACAACTGTTCAAAGCCGTGTAAATGTTTCGGCTGAGTCATTTCCTTAAATGGTACCCCCTGCGGCTTTCAGCGTGTTCACCATCAACATGGCAATCGTCATTGGTCCAACTCCTCCGGGGACAGGAGTAATTGCAGAGACAATTTCCTTCACACCGTCAAAATCCACGTCACCGACCAGTCGTGTTCCTGTTTTGGTTGTTGGGTCATCGACACGGTTAATTCCGACATCAATAACAACAACACCGGGCTTCACCATCTCTTTTGTAATGGCTTTCGGCTTGCCGACCGCCGCAATAAGAATATCCGCCTGTGTAGTGTAATATGATACATCTTTCGCCGCTGTATGTGCTATAGTGACGATGGCATTTGCCCATTCTTTTTTCTGCAACAACATATTGGCAATCGGTTTGCCGACAATATTGCTTCGACCAACAACAACAACATGCTTCCCTCCGGGGTTGATGTTGTACCGCTTCAACAGTTCAACAATGCCGTACGGTGTGCAGGGATAAAACGTATCCAACCCTATCACCATTTTCCCCACGTTTACAGGATGAAATCCGTCAACATCTTTCGCGGGAGAAATTGTTTCAATGACTTTTTGCTCGTCGATGTGCTTGGGGAGAGGAAGTTGTACGAGTATACCGTGAATTTTAGGATCGTGATTAAACCGCTCGACCATTGCAAGGAGATCGGCTTCAGCGATTGTTGCCGGAACTCGTTCGGTGACGGAATAGAATCCTAATGCTTCACATGCTTTCCCTTTGCTCTTCACGTACGACTGAGAGGCCGGGTTGTCGCCGACAAGAACGAATGCAAGGCCGGGCGTGATACCTCGTTCGCGTTTCAGTTGGTTCGCCGCTGCTTTCACTTCCAATGTTATTTCTTGAGAAATCTTTTTTCCGTCGATGATGGTCATATGATATTCAATCCGTGTTGTGTTTTTTCGTGCCTTAGTGGGTATTCAAAATTTTGGAAATATCACATGTTCAAATCGTACACATTTTCCTGTTTCAACTTCTACTTCAGCGATGATGCCGCAGAAACGCACTTCATTTACCGCGGTTTCATACTTATGCGGCGTTTGTGTCAGGAATCGTTTAATGGCAAGTTCTTTTTTCATTCCCAGCACTGAATCGTACGGTCCGGTCATTCCGACATCGGTAATATAGCCGGTTGCGCGCGGAAGAATTCTTGCATCGGCTGTTGGCGTATGCGTATGCGTGCCAACAAGAACGCTCGCCCGTCCGTCAACATACCATCCCATCGCCATTTTTTCCGCAGTCGCTTCGGCATGAAAATCGATGAAGGTAATTTTTGTCTGCTCGTTAATTTTCGCCAACACCCAATCAACTGCGCGGAATGGATCATCAATCGGTTGCATGTAGGTACGTCCCTGCAGATTGATGACGCCGACCTTCACCCCGTTGCGCAACTCGTAAATGGTGTAACCGTGCCCCGCAACATCTTTTGGATAATTCAGCGGACGCAGAAGATGTTTGTACGAGGTGTACACTTTTTTCATATCCCAACGGTCGAACGTATGACTACCGCCGGTAATCACATGGACACCAAGATCGAATAATTGCTTTACCTGATTTTCTTCGATTCCTTTTCCATCGGCAACATTTTCGCCGTTAGCAATACAAACATCAACGGTGTACTTCTCAAGCAACCCTTTCAACATGGATGCCACAAGTTCGAGCCCCGGTTTGCCGATAATATCGCCGATGAACAAAATCGTAATTGTTTTTTGCACGATTGTCTCTTCTCTCTTTCCTTAATACTTTACTCTATATAGCACGGACGGCGGCTGGAGTGTATACGTAATCGGTTCAAGCCACTGCGGCGCCGCGTTCGGATTCAATAGTTGTTGAAATTGCGGGCGCATGTTGGCTTCGTACACACCGTAGAAGAAATATGTAGCGCCGAGTTTCTTGGTTTCCGTTTCCAATTCCTCCCACGTGTTCACGTAGGGAAAATACTTCATTGTTTTGTTGATGTAAAACGCAATATGCGGTTTGCGGCAGACGATGATTTTTGATTCATCATCATCACGCACGTTGGCATTGAACCAGTCGGCTATGGCTTTGATCTCTTTCGGACCGGAATCGATGTTCTCCCGGTTAAAATCGTAAGAGACGACGAACGCCCATACGACCAGCGCCATAGCGATGACTGTTCCGTTGTAAAAAGGAATTCCGCGCCATCGGTTCCACGTGAGCGTTGATACTGCCAGCGTAGAATACACCGGAATTAAGTACATCGAAAACCGTTCACCGTAAAAAACCAGCAACAGTACCATAAACATCATCAATCCGAAAAAGAAAAATGATGCCTGCCGCACATTCAGCCGCTGTTTGACCATGTGTATCACGCCGGCAAGAAAACAAATTCCAATTCCCCAGCCGACAAGCAATTCCATATCGCTGACAAAGTGGGTGTAAAAATTTTTTGCAATGGTAGAAACAAACAACCCCGGATCGGCAAAAAACACCTGCGCAAGAGAATGGTATTTGACCGACTCAACATTCCAGTATTGATCCCACCCGATTTTCCCTTTCGCAAACATTTCATACGCAATGTTGAGGTAATTTTTATTGTAGAAGAAACTCCCTTTTTCGTTCAGACAATGCAATCCCCATGGCGTGATAAACACAAAAAACAATACTACAAATGTTGCCGCCGCAATGATTCGTTGCTTCACATTGAGAGAATAGATATTAAACAGAGCAATGATGACAGGAACAGCCACAAGAACAACAATGCCGTTGTATCGTGTTAAATACGCCGCTGCTGCAAAAAGCGCAGAAAGAACAATGGTAAAAAAACTCCGCTGTTCTGAACGAAAGAGGAAATAGACCGTACCGGCAGTGAACATATTGAATGTCATATCCGTGCCTGCCGTGTAGGTGTACTGCACGAATGTTTTATTCATCGCCGTCAGCAGAACGACAATGAATGCAATATCCGCACGAAATAGTTTTTTTATGACTTCATACGTAAAAAAAAGAGTCACCGAAGCGGCTACTGTTGAAAGAACTATTCCGGCTGTAAAAAAATTTTTAATGAACAAACCGAATACCGCCAACAACGCCGGGTATGCCGGTCCGCGGAAATCTTCAATTGTCCACGTTCCTTTCAAAATATCTTTTGCTGTCGGTACGTACGCCTGAAAAAAATCGGTTTCAACATGGTAATCACCGACAACGTGGTACGTTAATCCGATATACAGCATGACACAACAATACACAACGGCAATAACCGCGCCGGCAAAAGGATTCGGCAAATACTCTTTGAGAAAGGGAAAAACCGAAATTTCTTTGAGTGGAAGTTTTTCTGTTTTAATCTGAGGGATTGGCTTTTTGGACATTGAGCTGAACGAACACCTTTCTATAACCGTGCTCGGTCAATATACAAAAGAGTGTTCAGGCGTGCAAGAAACGAAGAACGACGTTGCTACTTGCGTAGTACTACTCTTTTGATAAACACTT
>JBFMDF010000035.1:0-12265 GCA_040753935.1 Bacteroidota bacterium
GATGTTCAGGTGAAAATTTTAGATCTACTCGGTAACGAAGTGGCACTGCTTGTAAATGAACGTCTCGAAGCCGGTACGTATAGCAGGGAGTGGCAGGCGCAGTCGTTTGCCAGCGGAGTATATTTTTATCAGATTAAAGCCGGTCGTTTTGTCAACACACGTAAGATGCTCCTGCTCAAATAGAAGGCACATGAGAAGTGTACTTGTGATGATATTTCTTGCTTCCCTTTTTGTGTATGCTAAACCGTACAAAGGGGCGGAGTACCGAACAAAAGAAACGTATACCTACGGCAGATTTGAAGTGAGAATGAAAGCGGCACAGAGGGAAGGGATGCTCTCGTCATTCTTCACGTACCACGAGATTACCACAACTGCTGAATGGAATGAGATTGATATCGAAATTCTTGGCAGATATACTGACGACGTGCAATTCAACACTATTACTCCCGGACAAGTGAACCACGTTAGTCACTACAAAACATCGTTTAATCCGTCACTAGAATTTCATACGTACGCTTTCGAGTGGACGCCGACCTACGTTGCATGGTTTGTTGATGGAAAAGAAGTGTACCGTCAAACAGGTGTTCATATTGAATCGCTCAATCGTCCACAAAAAATTATGATGAATATTTGGAATCCTACCTATCCGAACTGGGTGGGAGAGTGGAATGAAAATGTTTTGCCCGCGTTTGCCTACTACGATTGGGTGAGTTACTCTTCTTATACGCCGGGGGTGGGTAACACCGGTACCGACAGCAATTTTACCTTTCAGTGGAAAGATGATTTTGATGTGTGGGACCAAACACGATGGGAAAAAGCAACGCATACGTGGGCAGGCAACGGTTGCGATTTTGTCCAGGCAAATGCCGTGCTGAAAGGTGGAACATTAATATTGTGCCTGACGAAAGAAACAGCACTTGGGTATACAGATGGTACCGCGCCAACAATAGCGTACGCACGCGCTGAAAACGATGGTATCGTTGTCATGTACACGGAAGAAGTTGACAGCGCCACCGCTGTCAATCCAGCCAATTACTTGATTACCGGAAAGCAGGTTTCCAGTGTTCAGCTTCTTTCCCATCAAAAAGGTGTGAAATTGACACTATCCGACTACGATATGAATGCAGTCGGTACCGTGGCGGTGATGAATGTGAAAGATCGGTTCACTCCGGCAAATGCAATTTCAGTAAAAAGTATCGCCGTTACCACCGCTACTCCATTACACTTTCCGGTAAAAATAAATTGTGGCGGTCCTGAATACAAAGATTACTATTCCGATCAACAGTGGAGCCCGTTGGTTGAGTATGGTCATACAGATGGAGCGACGTATACGAATTCCGCAGTTGTTAGCGGTACGCTCGATCCCGGCGTGTATAACTCCGAGTTGAACGGCGCCGTTAAATATTTGGTGCGGGTACCGAATGGAACATATACCGTGATATTGATGATGTCGGAAAATTACTTTTCGCAATCCGGGAAAAGAATTTTTACTGTTTTCATGCAGGATTCACTGGTCGAATCAAATCTTGATTTGTATGCCAAAGTCGGCAAATCAAAAGTCTATCAAAAAGTTGTACAGAATGTGCGTGTGGTGGAGAATATTCTCTCAATACATTTTATGGCGGTGGTAGAAAATCCATTGATCAATGGAATTCAAATTTTTTCTATGCCATCAGGCATCAACGACCATAGACGATCGTCTCCACAAACATGGTACATCGGACAGAATTATCCCAATCCGTTCAATGGCTCTACGATTATCCCCATGGAAAGTTCTCTGCCGGACAATATCACTATTCGGTTTTATGATATGCTTGGCAGAAAAGTTTCAGAACTGCCGGTTGGGTTTGTTGAGGCGGGGAAACATTCATTCCGATGGAATGCAATCGACAATTCTGAGAAGCCACTGGCGTCAGGCGTGTATTGGTATGTTGTTGAAGGGCAGTTTCAAAAGTCTGTTAGAAAATTAGTAGTAATTCAATAATTCATAGCTGCATGTTACTAACATCTCAATAAAGGATTCACGTGCCATGAAAATGTTTTCGTCATTTCTTGTCAGCTTCATTCTCTTTTCTGTTGCAGTTGCACAACACAAAGGAACCGATATCAGTGCGAAGGTCAACGCCCTGTTAAAAAAGATGACGCTCGATGAAAAGATTGGACAAATGACTCAGGTTGATTACGAAGCAATTAAAGCGTATCCCAACGACATCATTAAATACTCCATCGGTTCAATTTTGTGGGGTGGAAATTCGGAAATTCTTGATCTTTCACCCAAAGGATGGGCGGATTGTTATGATTCATTGCAGCAACTTTCGGAAAAAACACGCCTGCGAATACCGATACTTTTTGGAATAGATGCCGTTCACGGGCATAACAATGTTAACGGAGCCGTGATCTTTCCACATAACGTTGCACTTGGTGCAACACGAAATCCTGCCATTGTTGAACAGGTTGCCGCAGTCACAGCACGGGAAATGAAAGGAACAGGCATTCACTGGACCTTTGCTCCGTGCGTTGCCGTAGCCCGCAATGAACGGTGGGGAAGAACGTACGAAAGTTTTGGTGAAGATCCGGCGTTGGTCAAAATGTTGGCTTCCGCATTTGTGAAAGGGTTGCAGAATTCATCCTTAGCCGATAACAATTCCGTGCTTGCCTGCGCGAAACATTACGTGGGGGACGGCGGTACGACCAATGGAAGAGATCAGGGAAATACAGAAGTTGATGAAGCGATACTGAGGTCAATCCACCTGCCCGGTTATCTTGAGGCGATCAACGCCGGCGTAAAATCCATTATGGCATCGTACAGCAGTTGGAATGGCAACAAAATGCACGGCAACCGCTATCTCATCACCGACGTATTGAAAGGCGAATTAAAGTTTAACGGGTTCGTTGTTTCCGATTGGTCAGGCATTGATCAACTTTCTCCGAACTACAAATATGCAGTAGAACAATCCATCAATGCCGGCATTGATATGGTGATGATTACAACTGGGCCCGGCAGAAGAAACAACTACGAATTTTTTATCAAAACGCTGAAAGAACTGGTGAAAGAGAAATCGGTCAGCATGGCGCGGATTGATGACGCTGTTCGTCGAATTCTCAGGGTAAAATTTGAGATGGGGCTATTCGAACAAAAATATGCCGACAGAAATTTGCTTGCCGAAGTCGGTTCGGTTGAACATCGTCAAATTAGTCGTGAGGCAGTGCGTCAATCACTGGTGCTGTTGAAGAACGAAAAGAATGTGCTTCCGCTGTCAAAAACAATGAAGAGCATTGTTGTTGCCGGAAAGGGTGCCGATGATATTGGTATGCAGTGCGGTGGTTGGACTATTGACTGGCAAGGGAGGCAAGGGAACTTCCTGAACGGAGGAACAACGATTCTGCAAGCAGTGAAGAATACCGTATCCAAAGAAACGAAAGTGAAATACTCACCTGACGGCAGTAGCGCCGACAGCGGCGATGTTGCCATCGTTGTCATCGGCGAAGAACCATACGCAGAAATGTTTGGTGATAGAGAAGACTTAAGTCTTACCAAAGAAGATATTGCATTGGTTGACCAATTAACCGCCAAAGGCGTTACAGTTGTTGTTGTTCTTCTTTCCGGCAGACCGATGATTATCAATTCGACGCTGGAAAAGAGTGCGGCATTTGTAGCTGCGTGGCTACCCGGCACCGAAGGGGAAGGAATTACCGATGTACTGTTTGGCGACTACGCGCCAACCGGAAAACTTCCGCATTCTTGGCCTCGTTCCATGAAGCAAATTCCTATTAACGTAGGCGATGAAAATTATGACCCGCTCTTTCCCTATGGTTTTGGTTTAACGTATGGAACAGGCGCGGTAGGAAAAAAGTAATACCAGTCATTGAAAAACTTAACAACAGATGTTACACATTGACGAAGTCAATCCGAAGGATCCTCCGGATTCGTAGAAAAGCGGAGATGTAGTGCCGAGCTCACGCTCGGTCCGAAGGATCTTTCGGGCGATGGTGAAAAATTTTCAAATTCACCAAGTTCTCAACGCCCGCCAAAGTCGGGCGATACATTGGCGTGACATCTTTCCACACGACACATTCACCTTAAAATTCAATCTTATGGCTTCTACCTCTACTTCAACTGAAATACATATTGACCCTTCACAAGGAGGAAATTTTCGTGTACCACTTGCAGTTGTGACAATGCTGTTTTTCATGTGGGGATTTCTCACCTGTCTCAACGATATCCTTGTGCCGCATTTGAAGGCGCTCTTCGATTTAAGTTATACCGAAGTGATGCTCATTCAATTCACTTTCTTTACCGCGTATTTTATTATGTCCCTCCCCTCGGGGAAAGTGATTAATATGTTCGGGTATCAAAAAGGAATTGTTATCGGATTGCTGACTGCCGGCGTTGGAACATTTCTGTTTTATCCTGCGGCAAGTGTTCCTTCGTATCCGCTTTTTCTTACGGCGCTGTTTGTGCTTGCCTCGGGCATAACATTACTTCAGGTAGCGGCAAACCCTTACGTTGCCGTGTTGGGAAAACCTGAAACTGCATCGAGCAGATTAAATCTGACTCAGGCATTCAACTCGCTCGGCACAACAGTGGCACCGTACTTCGGCGGCTTGTTTATACTCACCACAACGATGTTAAGTGCCGAGGAAATGCGTGCATTGAATCCGGAACAATTACAAGCATATAGGCTTGCAGAAGCCTCGTCGGTACAGATGCCATATCTTGGCTTGGGAGTTGCACTTGTGGTGCTGGCTACGGCAATGGCAACGTTCAAACTTCCAGTGATTGCTACCGTTGAAGATCATCATGCAAAAGCAGGGAAATTAACCGATGCATTGAAACATCGTCATCTTGTGTTGGGTGCAGTTGCAATTTTTTTATATGTCGGCGCTGAAGTTTCTATCGGAAGTTTTCTTGTAAATTTTATTGGACAGCCGGAGATTGCCGGCTTGAAAGAAACCGTTGCCGCAGGATTTGTGTCGTACTATTGGGGCGGGGCAATGGTCGGACGTTTTATCGGCTCAGCACTCCTTCAGAAAATCAATCCAGGGAAATTACTCGGCATCTTTGCGCTTGTTACATTCGGGCTAACGCTGACAACGGTAGTGACGACCGGAGACACGGCGATGTGGACAATTCTTTCTGTCGGTCTTTTTAATTCAATCATGTTTCCAACTATTTTTACATTAGGAATTGATGGACTTGGAAAACTGACGAGTCAAGGTTCAAGCGTGTTGATTATGGCAATTGTTGGAGGAGCAATTGTTCCCGTTGCACAAGGCGCTCTGGCAGATACATTCGGAATTCAAACGGCGTTTATTTTGCCGGCGCTTTGCTACTTGTATATCGTGTACTATGGTTTTATCGGCTCACGCCACAAGTAATCGAACCATCTTGCTACCTTTGGAAGAAAACGATGAGATTGCACTTCATCCCTATTCATCAATCATTAATAATGCTGTTGTTTGCTTCACAGTTTTGCGGATGCCATCCTGCTGAATCAGAATCGTATACCAGTCCCGATATCATTTCAGGACAGGTGAGAGAGGAAAGCGGCGCGCCGATTGCTAACGCAAAAGTTACACTACCAACGGCGACAGAGTTCGCTTCTGTGTTTACCGACAATCAAGGGCTATTTTACCTCACCAATATTCCTGCAGGTAAGCATCGGTTGAGAGTTGAAAAAATCGGTTTTGAAGTGTACGAAGCCGATGTTCCTAATCCAATTAACGGTGTTGCAACAATGAATCCTGTTCTACAGCGGAAAACGTACAACATTCCTGCAGTAAAACCGCAGAGCGTTGGGGCAGTGCGAATCAACAACAAGAAATTAGAAGTGGATTTTGACAGAGATAATGTATATCAAGAATTTACCGTGAAAGGCGTTGCATTTTCACCTGTTCCTATCGGAGGAAAGCCGATGACGAAAGCGGTGTACGATCGCAGCATTCTATGGCTGAAAAATTTGAACGCCAATACCGTTCGCACGTATTCCGGAGTAGACAAATACTTTTTGCAACAGGCGACGGCAAACGGTATTCGTGTCATCGTAGGTTTTTGGGTGAATGTTGATCTTGACCTCTCAAATCAAGTAATTCGGCAAAAAATAATTGATGACTTTGCCACGTTAGTGCTCGATCTAAAGGACTCCCCCGCTGTGTTGATGTGGAATATCGGGAACGAGCAGAACTATTCCTCCACGCCGAATAACGGAAACAGTCTCTACTGGTATTCGCTGGTGCAAGAAATGGCGATAGCCGCGTACAAGGTGGAAGGAGAAAAATACCATCCTGTTTGTGTCAACAACGGCAACCTGCACAACATTGGCAATGCTTCAATGAAAGCGGATGATGCCGCGTTAACATATATTGATCTGTGGGCAAGCAATGCGTACGAAGTAAATTTTGCGCCGTTCTTTTCTTCGTATCGTACAAAATCGGCAAAGCCAATTGTCATTACCGAATTTGGTATCGATGCGCTGAACAACGCAACGAAAACAGAATATGAATCCACGCAGGCAACGTTCGATAGCACAAACTGGATGCAAATTCGTTCGGCAAATGATGTGTGCGTTGGCGCTACGGTATTTGAGTTTACTGATGAATGGTGGAAAGCCGGTGATGTGAACACTCATGATTACGGTGGATATGCTACCGGCGCGCATCCGGATGGGTATTCAAATGAAGAATGGTGGGGCATGATAGCAGTAACGCCGGATGCCGATGGCGACGGGCTTGATGAGTGGAGAGAGCGGAAAGTGTACAACGTGTTCAAACAATTATGGAAATGAAACATCTGAAAAATTGTTTGTAAACAAGCAAAAGTCACACTGAGCGCCCGCCTGCAAAAACGAAGTGACGGGCAGGCAGTCGAAGTGTGACAATTTCAGCAGAATCATGGTTCGACTTCGCCTGCCCGACTGCGCCGTTCAGGCGGGCTCACCATGACGGACTCATGGATTTTTCAGATGTTTCGAAATAGTAACATGGGTAGAAATCTTCTTTTGCTATTGTTGGTACTTCCTTTTTTCTCCGGCGTGGGGTGCGGGAAAAAATTCGGGAGCGATGAATCTGCGCCGTCGCAAGATAGTAGTTCACAATATCCACTGGAGGGATGGACGTTAGTGTGGAATGACGAGTTCGAGGGAACGTCAATTGATCGTACAAAATGGGGATATGATATCGGCGGACATGGGTGGGGCAATAATGAGTTGCAGTACTATACCGATCGAAAAGAAAATTCTTTTGTCGAGAACGGAAAACTGATCATTCAACTGCGCAAGGAAGAATACAACGGAAGACAGTACACCTCGGCGCGTATGGTAACAACGTACCGCGGTGATTGGCTTTACGGTCATATAGAAATTCGGGCAAAACTTCCTTGGGGGAAAGGGACCTGGCCTGCCATCTGGATGTTGCCGACCGATTGGGAATACGGCGGTTGGCCTAACAGCGGCGAAATTGATATTATGGAACATGTCGGCTATGACCAAGATGTGATTCACGGATCAACACACAGCAAAAAGTATTACTTCAAAATTAACACGCAAAAAACCGGAACAATAAAAATCGCCAATGTTTCGTCCGAATTTCACACCTATGCAATAGATTGGTTTCCCGACAGGATAGATTTTTTTGTGGATGGCAATAAATATTTTTCTTCCACCAATGACGGAACCGGCTGGGAAGCCTGGCCCTTTGACAAACGGTTTCATCTGATTATGAATATTGCCTTTGGCGGCGACTGGGGTGGCGCAAAAGGAATAGACGAGTCGATCCTTCCCCAGCGAATGGAAGTTGACTACGTGCGTGTGTATAAGAAACAATAGCAGACGTTGCAAACAACATATCAGCAGCAGCAACCATCATCGGTGTTTTTTACCAAAAGGAGAGCGTACATGAGGTCATTGATTCGATTCTTCCTTGTCTTCTTTTGCACTGTTACAATGCTATTGTCACAACATACTTTTGTTTCCACGCAGGGGCAAAACATCATTCTTCCCAACGGCACCCCACTTCTTCTCCGCGGCATCAATCTTGGCAACTGGCTTGTACCGGAAGGATATATGTTCAAATTCACACACACAAACTCACCACAGCGCATTAACGAACTGTTGATGCAGTTGCTCGGTCCTGAAGAGACGAAGAAATTCTGGAAACAGTACCGCGATCATTACATTACCAAAGAAGATATTGCGTTCATTAAAAAGTGCGGATTGAATTCCGTGCGCGTGCCGTTCAACTATCGCTTGTTTGTGTCTGAAGATCACGACACGCGATTTGCCGGTCCGGGATTTGAAATGCTTGAAAGGGTTATTCAATGGTGCAAAGAAGAGAATCTCTACCTTGTGCTCGATATGCATTGCGCTCCCGGCGGGCAAACGGGTGATAATATTGACGACAGTTACGGCTATCCGTTTCTCTTTGAAAGTGAGGAAGCACAGCAACTGACAATAAACCTTTGGAAAGAAATTGCGCGCCGGTATGCACACGAAACCATAGTGATCGGATACGACGTATTGAACGAGCCGATTGCTACGCATTTCGATGCGTCGAAGTTTAATCCCAAACTTGAGCCGCTCTACAAACGTATTGTCGCCGCTATACGGGAGGTGGATACGAATCACATTGTCTTTCTCGGCGGCGCTCAATGGAATAATAACTTTTCCGTTTTCGGTCCGCCGTTTGATAAGAAAGCGGTGTACACATTTCACAAATATTGGTGCGATACAACGCAAGCAATGGTGCAGGAATATGCAGACTTCAGCAAAAAATACAACGTGCCGATTTGGATGGGTGAATCGGGTGAGAATACGAATCAATGGATTGATGCGTGGCGTCGGCTGAACGAAAGAAATAATTTTGGCTGGTGTTTCTGGCCCTACAAAAAAATGGATGCGACGAGCAGTATGGTTTCCATACAACGAACAGCAGAGTGGGATTCGATCATCACCTATGCAAAAGCACAGCGTGTGTCATATGAAGAGATTCGCAAAGCGCGTCCTTCTGCCGATGTAATAAAAAAGGCCTTTGCAGATTATCTTGAAAACTGCAAATTCAAAAACTGCACAGTGAATAAGGGGTACCTTGAAGCGTTAGGATTAAAGATGAAGCCGTAACAGAGAAGAACGTGCGCATGAGGGCGAAATTTACTTGTCGCTCATTTCTTCTGCTAAGCACAATATGCGTTGCTGTATTCACGAAGAGGTTTACAGGATATAAAAATGTATGAAAAGTGTAGGTGCAATAATTTGCATGATTGCCGGTACCGGTTCGGTACTCTACTCTCAAGTACAGACTATTGAACAACGAATTGATTCCATTCTCTTTCTGATGACAACCGAAGAAAAAATTCTTCAACTGCACCAGGAAGGATGGATGAATACTGCTGATAATGTACGACTGAGCATCCCCGGTTTTTTAATGGCAGATGGTCCGCATGGCGTGCGGGAAGGAAAAGCAACAAGTTTTCCCGTTGGCATTGGTATGGCGGCTATGTGGGATCGTGAAATGGCGTACCGTATTGGAGTAGCAATGGGAAAAGAATTTCGCGGTAAAGGAAAGCATCAGGCGCTTGGTCCATGTTTAGATTTAGACCGTGACCCGCGCAATGGACGCAGTGCGGAAACAGGAGGTGAAGACCCGTATCTCAATGCTCAGATAACAACAGCGGTAACAAAAGGAATACAGTCAACGCCAACTATTGCAACCATTAAACACTTCAACCTCAATCACCGTGAAAACGGACGTACGACAAATAACGTTACCGCATCAATGCGGATGTTAATGGAAACCAATGGATTGACATTTCGAACCGCAGTACAAGAAGGTGGCGCGATGTGTGTGATGAATGCGTACAATCTTATTAACGGAGAAAAATGCGCGGAAAATCCGACGCTGTTGACCACAATTTTGCGTCATCATTGGGGATTTCCATTTTATGTAGTATCAGATTGGGGTTCAATCTGGGATGCTCAAAAAGCAATCAGCGCCGGATGCGATCTTGAAATGGGATCAACTTTGTATGCGAAAAATCTTCCCTCGCTTGTCGCCAATGGTCAGGTCTCCGACACGATATTCAATCAAGCAGTGCGCAGAATTGTGAGAACAAAACTTTGTGCCGGCATGTTGGACTATCAACCACCAGGAGATCCGAATGATGTGAATAGCGTTGAACATCAACGATTGTGTTTGGAAGCGGCAAGAAAATCTATCGTCTTGTTAAAGAATCAGGACAATATATTGCCGTTGTCGAAAAATACCGTTTCAAAAATTGCGCTCATCGGTCCCAGCGCTGCCGTTGCGCAAATTGACGGCGGCGGAAGTGCGTACGTCACACCGTTCTATGCTGTCAGTCCAAAACAGGGACTTGAATCAAAAATTGACCCGGCAAAAATTCTTTATGCAAAAGGATCTGACATTAATAGTAATGATACCAGCGGCTTTGCTGCAGCGCGTTCTGCCGCAGCATCAGCCGATGTTGTTATCTTTGTCGGCGGGCTTGATCCGACTCAAGAAGGCGAAGGACTGGACCGTGTCGGCGGCTCAATTAATCTTCCGTTGAATCAACAGTTGCTCATCAAAGCATTAGCTCAAGTCAATGAGAATATTATCGTTGTGCTGTACAGCGGCGGTATTTGTGGAACGTATAATTTCATTAACTACATCAAAGGGCTCATCTACGCTTTCTATCCGGGACAAGAAGCCGGAAATGCACTAGCAGAAATTCTCGTTGGTGATGTTAATCCGAGCGGGAAACTACCGGTAACGATGCCGTTAGTAAGTGGTCTGCTTCCACCGTGGAACGACAACATTGATGCCGGATTGGGAGGCGGCTACCGCTGGTTCGATGCAAAAAGTTATCCTGTACAGTTTGCATTCGGCAAGGGATTAAGTTATACGACATTTGAGTACAGCAATTTCATTGTTCCCACTATGGTACCGTATGGTTCGCCAATTACCGTAACTGTTGATGTAAAAAATACGGGAAGTAGGTTTGGTGAAGAAGTTGTGCAATTGTATCTTACGCACAACTCTGCGGTGCCAATGCCGGTAAAAGAATTGAAAGGGTTTACCCGCGTGGCGCTTCAACCGGGAGAAACAAAAACAGCAACGTTTCAATTAACAAATGACGAATTGTATTATTTTAACGAAACTTCAAACACGTACGAAGTTGAACCGGGTGAAAAAGTTATTGCTGTAGGACCATCATCCGATAGTTTGCCATTGAAGAAAACCTTCACCATTGAAGCGGGAACACCAAAACCCGATCTGCGGATTACACACATTACAGTGGTTCCGCCATATCCGATCAAAGGACAAAAAATGACATTTGCCGCGATGGTGAAAAATGAAGGGACCGGAGCAACAACAGCAGGTACGCCGATTTTTATTTCGTATCGTGTGAATGAAACAGAAGTTGCAACATCACTAACTTACAGTCGGTCAATTCCTGCCGGAGGAATGGCATTCATTCAGGCTGATAGCGGACCGAACGGAACTAATCTATGGAGCGCCGATTCAGTTGGTCCATACTCGGTGAGTGCAGTTGTCGACCCTGCCAACACTATTGCGGAATGTGTTGAATCGAATAATTCAACATCAACGAACCTTACCGTTTATCCGAATCCCCCCGTCAACATTGCACTGCGCACATCCGTTACAGTTTCCTCCATTGAAGGAGTTGGATTGGAAGGAGAAAAGGCGGTGGACGGGAACTTCTCCACCCGCTGGAGTTCTGCATTTTCCGATCCACAATATATCATCATTGATTTGGGGAAAGCGTACAAACTGAAAGATATCATTCTGTACTGGGAATCTGCCTATGCAAAATCATACCAAATATTGATTTCAGAAGATGGCAATACCTACAAAAACATTTTCACCGAAACTAACGGTGACGGCGGAATAGACAAAATAGCAACAAACGAATCAGCACGGTACGTGCAAGTGTATTGCATCCAACGAGCAACACAGTGGGGAAATTCGTTGTATGAAATAGTGATTCACAGTGACGAAACGACAGCGCTTGACAATGAAAAGCAACTACGTATTCCACATCAATTTTCTCTTTCTCAGAATTATCCCAACCCCTTCAATCCTGTAACAACAATTCACTATTCCATTCCAGAACAGCATTCGGGAGTGTACGTAACGCTGAAAATCTACGATGTACTGGGGAGAGAAGCCTCAGTGCTGGTTGACGGGGAGAAGAAAGCGGGAACATTTACCGTCGTATGGAATGCCTCGACATTTGCTTCTGGTGTGTACT